>JAAVHR010000042.1 GCA_014799595.1 Clostridiales bacterium
TACGATAAGAAAAGATTCCCGTTTATATCTTTCTGAATTTGCATATTATATATGCTTCTGGTGTATGGCACTGCTATTTATATGCTTTTCAGTTTTTCCTCCAAATATCGGATTGTTTCAATCTCCAATATAAAGCAAAAACAAAACTGGTATAGATAAATCCACAAAGATTTGTCTATACCAGTTTCCTTTTTTGTTACAGTTCACACCTATGGTGCAAACTGTAACGGAATCCAACCTATTAAGAGTTCGCCTTTGGCGAAAGGCTGGATTCTTCTCTACCACTACTTATTCTTACGTACTTTGCAGCAAGTGCAAAGTACTACCTGTGAACAATAACTCTTATTTTACTTCAAATATGAGGTATCACTACCAATCTTTCCTGGTACAGGTGTTAAGTCTGTATCTAATACATATACTCTCATATTACCTTTTCCAGGTGCTTCTACACTTAGTGTACCATTTGTTACTGTCTTTTCATCTCCAGTAATAGCATCCACATAAGTACCATTTGGAACATTTTTAAAGTTTGCACTGCCAGTAATGGTTACTAAAACAAAACTATCTGTATTGTCATCTGTATATCTTCTCTTAAATGCAATATCAGAATATGTCATATCTGCTAAGGAATATTGTCCTTTTTGCAATGCTGGAATTGCACGGCGGATTTTATTCAAACGGATAATTTGTTTACAAAGTGGTGAAGACAGTGTCTGAGCTACTGCACTTCCTGCTTCAGCTTCGTATACACCAAAATCAGAAGCAGTCACATCTCCTTCCAGATAGTCACCAAAATATGCTCTTCCGGAATTAGAAATCAAATCAGTTTGTGCCACATCAATCTTCTTTCCAGCTTGAAATTCTACTTCAGAACCATAATAAATACATGGAATACCTCTAAAGGTAAACAATAAACACAAGTTCTCTGCCCATGCCTCGGTTCCACCATCATAACGGAATTCAAAGTTTCCATCTGGACTATAATCGTGGGAATCTACATAGGTTACATTCCATGTGGAGTCGTTATAGGAATAATCCCCACCTGCGGAAACATTACCACCTACTTTTCCTGTAGCATAATCATAATTTCCTGTTACTCCATCAAATGCCTTCTTCGCTGTGCTAAAATTCCAGTGCATAGTAAAATCAATGACATCCAAGCCAGACTTCATGCTATAATCTGGTTTATGGTAATTGTTTCCATCTAAAAATGCATTTTTACTAACTGGTTGTTCTGCCTGTGCACTTCCATTTGGTCTTACACTCTCACCTCTTACATCATTTGCATTATCATTGTAATTCTGCTCTGCGGATGCCATATTGACACCATGTGGCAGATTGGCTTCGGATTCCAGTCTCCATTCATCATAAGCTAATTCTCTTTCAAAATCAGAACGTACTTTTTGTGGAGGAGTTGCTGCATACTGGTTATAGGCATCTTCTACACTCTCATCATAATATACCCAGTCATAATCTTTACTTTCTTTCCATGTATAAAATGGTCCAGAAAGTGGTGGTGTTTCCCCACGATACCATACTTGAGAAGACTTGGTACATACTTCACCAAACATATAGAAATTGTCTCCACCAACTGATTTTAATACGGGAGTAATCATATTATTAAAGGTCAAACGGGAAATATGTTTTACTGTATCTACACGGAAAGCATCTACTCCCATTTTGATGTATTTGCTGTAACTGTCTGTTATGTATTTTGCCACAATTGGATTCTCTGTGTTAAGATCCACACAATCTCCTGCCATTTGTCCTAACTGTACTGTATAGAAATCCCATGCAAAACTTTCATCATAACGATGATAAAATGTTTTAGGATCATTGCGGACTCCTTCATGAATTGGGTCTTTAGTATCTTTTAAAAGTGCAAGTCTTGTCTGATATTGCCAAGTCCCAAACTCATTTTCGTTTTTAAACTTACTGGAATCATTATAGTTGTCTGGTAAAATAGTATTATCAGCCAATTTCATACAATTAATAGTTCCATAACCACCTTCTACACTTCCATCTTTTTCAAACATTGGTGCAAGGTTAGTCTCACCAAAATTACCTGTATGGTTAAATACTACATCCTGTATAATCTTCATACCACGCTTATGTGCCTCATTGATTAAGGTCTGATAAGTTACACCATCCGATTCATATCTTGGATCTACCTTTTCAAAATTCATAGCATGGTATCCATGATAATCCAAACCACTGGCATTTTCTACTACTGGTGTAATCCAGACTGCTGAAAAACCAAGTGCTTTAATGTAGTCCAGTTTTTCAATTAATCCTTTAAAATCACCTCTCCAGTCAGGATCGGTATCATCCAGTTTCTGTTTTGCATTTTCATCCCAACAATGCACATTATTACTTTCGTCTCCATCATAAAAACGGGTAGTCATAGCAAAATAAATGGTTTCTTCACGGAAATCTCCACGTTCACTTCCAATAATTTCCTCCGAACTGCCATAATCTACAGGTTCTTTGCTGTACCATTTTCCACCCTTGTACCACCATTCTCCAGTTTTACGGGTAAAATCTTTTGTTTGTGTCAATCCCGAAGTAAATAGCACATTGATCTTATCTACTCCGCTAAAACTATATGTATACCAGTTTTCTTTCTCCATAGTCATAGGCTGTCCCGGCCATACAGTCTCCAAATCCTGTGGCAGGGCATTCCAGTAATAAATACTTGGCACAGAACTATCAGAATAGTAATGAATAATAATACTTGCATCCGCAGCCGCATTCAAATCCTGTGTATCCACATAAGTTTCAATATACTCATCTACTGTGTTAATTTTTTTCAAACCAACCGTTGTTACACCGTCTGTAGTCTGTGTTACATTCTCTTTATTATAAACTTTTCCAATAGCCTTATTTTTTATATTTCCATTGGTATTCTCTACAAGTGTAGTATTCTCCCCATCTGGACTCTCAGCATACCAAGTATCCTGATCAAACCACCATTCTCCTGCGGTACGATTTAGTGTAGTTGTCTCATAGGTATCTCCTATACTAAATACAAGATCTGCACTTTGTGCATTGGATATAGTATAACTATACCAATTATCTCCTGTCTTTTTCATAGGAATACCTGGCCATGATATTGCCTTCTGACCACTTTCATTTACATTTTCATAGTATAGATGTGGTGTATCCTCTCCATTCCAACGATAATGTACAACGATATTGTTTTCTGCCACCGTTTGTTCTACAGTAGTAGTGTTTTTTAAAATATCTGTTGGTGTTGCCAATGCTACTGCTACCATTCCTGCAAAAGCAGCACCAAAAACAACCTTTTTTACATGTTCTTTCATGCTTTCCATCCTTTCTCTTAGCTTGATGAATAATCTTTATCGTAACTGTTCAGGTACTGAACAGATACTCTTTATCTAATAAAAAGCAGTAATTCATTACATTTTTATTACAATTTTATTATATAGTATTTCCAATCTTCCCGCAATCTAAAAAAGTTCACAAACTTCCCTATTCCCTTTTATATCCATTTACCAAAAGAAGGAGTATAGCCACAAAAACCATACTCCCTTTCTCAATAAAATCTAGTATCTTTCGTTTTTAATACCCTCTTCAATATCACCTAAAATCTGTGTCACACTTTGTGTAAGCTGATTCTGCTCTTCAATGGCTTTTAACAACTGATCCATACTAGTTACCATTTCATTTGTAAATCCTTGTACAGATTGAATCGTCTCTTTAATTTCTTTTGATGATGTAGCAGACTGTGCTGCAAGTTCTCCTACCTGTTTTGCAACTACCGCAAACCCTCTACCATGCTCTCCAGCTCTTGCAGCTTCGATAGAAGCGTTCAACGCCAACATATTTGTTTTATTTGCAATACCTGCGATAACTCCTGCAAATCCTTCAATCATATTGGTTAGTTTTTCCATTTGCTCTACATTAGCAGATGTCTTCTGCATAAGATTATTTAATACTTCATTTTTCTTAGCAAGTTTTACTGTACTCTCCAAACCTTCTTTTACCAACTGTTGAGCGTTTCTTTCCTCTGTTTCCTGTACTGCCATAATCAGTTCCCCCTTTTCATTAAATAGTAACAGTTCAGACAAAGTCTGACCTGCTCACAGAATTGGGCAAGCTTTGCATTATTTGTTACCCAATTCTAATCCTGTTTTAGTTTTTCTTATGGTCTTGCACAGCGAAGTGTGCAAGATCTACCTGAACTGTTACATCAAATATACTCTAACAATTCTTTTATATTACTAATCCCAATCAGTTTTATCTTACTAACTGAAATTACTTTCATATTAACCTTTGGCAAAATGCAGGCCCGGAATCCCATCTTTTCTGCTTCTGCTACTCGTTGTTCTGCCTGATTCACAGCCCTTACCTCACCAGTAAGACCCACTTCTCCAAACACCAGCATTTTTTCAGGTAACGCACGATTCCGGTAACTAGATAAAATTACTGCCACAATTGCCAAATCCAATGCAGGCTCTGTAATTCTCATACCACCTGCTACATTGACATAAGCATCACAATCCATCATACGCATTCCCAGACGCTTCTCAATCACTGCCATCAGCAAATTCACACGATTATAGTCTGCTCCTGCTGCAGTTCTTCTTGGCAAGTTAAAGTTCGTCTGACAAATCAACGCCTGTGCTTCTACCATAATTGGTCTGGTGCCTTCGATAGCACAAGTTACCACAGAACCTGACTCATCTTCCGGCATACCTTCCAACATGTATTCTGAAGGATTGGTTACTTCTCTCAACCCTGTGTCCTTCATCTCAAATACACCTATCTCATTTGTAGAACCAAAACGGTTCTTCACTGCCCGCAACACCCGGTAGGTCATATTTCCGTCCCCTTCAAAATAAAGAACGGTGTCTACCATGTGTTCCAGAACCCTTGGACCTGCAACCATACCTTCTTTAGTGACATGTCCCACAATAAATATAGAAATTCCTAATCCCTTGGCAATTCCCAAAAGTGTGTTTGTGGTTTCTCTAACCTGCCCTACACTTCCTGGTGCAGAACCTATTTCTTCTTTGTACATGGTCTGTATGGAATCAATAATTACCACTTTAGGCTGCACACTACGAATACTTTGTTCTACTGTATCTAAATTAGTCTCACTAAGCAATAACAGTTCACTTTTAAATTCACCAAGCCGCTCTGCCCGCATTTTAATCTGCCTTAAAGATTCCTCTCCAGAAATATACAATACTGTCTTTTCCTGCTCCACCAAATGTTTACACATTTGTAACAACAGGGTAGATTTCCCAATTCCCGGATCACCACCTACTAATACTAATGAACCCTCTACAATACCCCCACCAAGTACTCTGTCAAATTCTCCAATGCCAATATGGATTCTAGTCTTATCTGTTGTTGACACTTGAGATAAACGGGCAGGTTCTACTCTCTCTCCCTGAAGTGTCCTCCCAGAAACTGACTTCTTATGTACTGGCTCTTCTACAAAGGTATTCCATTGTTTGCACCCAGGACATTGTCCTAACCACTTGGAAGATTCAAAACCACACTCTTTACAGAAAAAAATATTCTTTGCTTTTGCCATTTCTAATCTCCATGCATTCTATGAAAGTGTTGCCAATAAGCATATATCTTAGATTGTGCCACACAAAACTCAAAATATATGCTTATCATAGAACCTAATGTGTATGAACAAGTAGAACGATGCTCATAGCCTGTCTGTTTTCTATCAAATCTCTTTAGATTATTTTTCCACAACTGCAATCTGTACAGGTACACCTGCATCTAATTCCACACTAATGTTTAACTTGCCTCCAAGATTGGTCTTCATCACTCCGCTGTCTCTGCCATGAATACAAACATCATATTCTTTCTCGGCTTCCAGCTCTAATGTCACTTGTGCATCTTCTTTACCCTCTACTGTAAGTGTAATGCCATCTTCGTTACACTTCATATTGGTAACAGTGGTTCCCGGAACCGACTCATATACGAACATACCATTTTTTTCAAGCTTTGTAATCTCAGCAAATGTCTTGATTTTATACAAATCACCTTCATATTCAAAATCAGAACGTTTTGACTTCGTTGCTAATTCATAATTACCAAAGCTTAATGTTCCGTCTGCTTCCTTACGAATTAATTCTTCCACTACTGCCATATTTGTTCCCTCCTGTGTATATTACATTTCTATTCATCCAATCACATAACTATTCAGTACCTTCATAGTTATCCAATTACTACAAATCCATTATAATACATTTCACTAAAAAATACTAGCTTAAGATTCAAATCTGATTTCTTTTTCTTCCATAAACAGCCGTATGGTATCCCCTGACAAAACTTTACCTTCTAAGATTGCTTCTGCCAGTGCATCTTCTACTTTATTTTGAATAACCCGGCGGACAGGTCTTGCTCCGTAATGGCTGTCAAAACTTTCTTCTGTCACATAGTCAAAGACTTCTTCCTCAGGTTTTAATGTAATTCCAAGTTGTTCCTTGGCACGTGCTGCTAAAGTGGCAAACATAAGTTTTACAATTTCTTTTATATGCTCTTTTCCAAGAGAGTGGAATACAATAATCTCATCTATACGGTTCAAAAATTCCGGCTTAAAGATATGTTTGACTTCCTCCATAACACCATCTTTCATTTTCTTATAGTCAGCTTTGTCATCTTGTATACTCTGGAATCCCAATGTTTTCGGAGAAATAATGCGTTGTGCTCCTGCATTGGAAGTCATAATGATAATTGTATTCTTAAAACTTACCTTTCTGCCTTGGGAATCGGTAATATGCCCATCATCTAATACCTGTAATAAAACATGGAAGACATCTCCATGTGCCTTTTCTATTTCATCAAATAACACTACAGAATATGGATTACGGCGTACTTTTTCGCTTAACTGTCCACCTTCTTCAAAGCCAACATATCCCGGTGGTGATCCAATGAGTTTTGACACACTGTGTTTCTCCATATATTCGGACATATCTACACGGATTATGGCTTTCTCATCTCCAAACACAGCCTCGGCTAGTGCTTTTGATAATTCTGTCTTTCCTACACCAGTTGGTCCAAGGAATAAGAAAGATCCAATTGGACGGTTCGGATCTTTTAACCCTACCCGTCCCCGGCGGATGGCTTTGGCTACGGCTGTCACTGCCTCTTCCTGTCCAATCACACGATTATGAAGTATCTCTTCTAACTTAATAAGTTGTTCACTTTCTTCTTGTTTTAATTTTTGTACTGGAATCTTTGTCCACAAAGAAATCACATTAGCAATATTCTCTTCTGTAACAAGTGTTTCTGCCTTCTTGTACTTTTTCATTTCCTTTTCTATCTGCTTATTTAATTTCTCTTTGTTTACCTCTTGTGCTTGTTTTATCTTTATTGCTTCATCATAGTCTTCTTTTATAATTGCTATTTCTTTTTNNTTTTCCNGTTGTTTATGCTTCTTTTCAAGTGCAATTACTTCTTTAGACTTCACTGTCATTCCAAGTTTTGCTTTAGATGCTGCTTCATCCATAGCATCAATTGCTTTGTCTGGAAGGAATCTGTCATTTACATAACGGGCAGTAAACTTTACTGCTGCCACAACTGCTTCATCTGTAATCTTTACATGATGATGGTTCTCATAGTTTTTACGGATTCCTTTTAAAATTTCAATGGTTTCTTCCTCTGTAGGCTCTTCTACTTCTACTGGCTGGAATCTTCTCTCAAGCGCTGGATCTTTCTCAATATATTTCCGGTATTCTGACATAGTCGTTGCACCCAATATCTGCATCTCACCTCTTGCTAAAGCAGGCTTTAAGATATTTGCTGCATCCATAGCTCCTTCTGCCCCGCCTGCACCAATAATCGTATGCAATTCATCAATAAATAAAATTAAATTTCCATTCTGGATTACTTCATTTATCACTCTTTTAATTCTTTCTTCAAATTCTCCTCTGTACTTAGAACCTGCTACCATTCCTGCTAAATCAAGAACCAATACCTGTTTCTCCGTCATACTTTCAGGGACATTGCCTTCTACGATTCTTTGTGCTAGTCCTTCTACTATAGCACTTTTTCCCACTCCAGGATCTCCAACAAGGCAAGGANTATTTTTTGTTCTTCTGCTAATAATTTGTATCAATCTCTCAATCTCTTTATCTCTTCCTATTACTGGATCAAGTTTACCTGATTTTGCGTATTGTGACAAATTCTTACTATACTGGTCAAGCATAGGGGTTGAAGATTTACCTTTTCCTTTTCCTCTTACAGACATGTTGTAATCATTTTTTGCCATATTTCCATCTAATCCACAGGCAATTAATGTCTCCACATAAACTTTTTGTATATTCACTCCCATAGTGTTTAATATACGAACAGCCACCGAATCTGTTTCTTTTAAAAGTGCTGTCATCAGATGTTCTGTTCCTACCATTTTGGAATCAAATCGTTCTGCTTCTTGTTTACTATGTTCAATTACCCGGTTTGCCCGGACAGAAAAACCAGGTTCCTTTACAATAACACCGCCTTCGCTCCCCATTAGCTGCCCAATTAGTTCTGTAAGTTTGTCCTTTGTAACAAAGTTGGCAGACAACACAGCTCCTGCAACACCCTTGGCACATACAAGCCCCATAAGCAAGTGTTCCGTTCCTACATAATTGCAGGACAATTCTTGTGCTGTATTCTTTGCAATCTCAATTACTTCCTTTGCATTCCCTGTAAATTTCTTCATTTCTCACAAATATCCTTTCTATAAAGTACTATATCTATCTTCCACCTAAATATAGGTCATAAATCTCGTCTATCATTTCTTTTGTTTCTTCTCTAGTTATTCCTCTGGAAATTGCCTTTGCTATAGAAAGTTTCATCTCCTCTGCCAGTTCCATCTTTGCCTTATATCGGTCTACTTCTACTGCAATAATTGCCCCATGACGGCGGTCTACTTTTAGGTAGCCTTCCTGTTTGAGAATGGAATATGCCTTATTTACAGTGTGCATATTGATTCCTACATCTTCTGCAAGTTCCCGCACAGAAGGAAGATTGTCTCCCTCTTTAATCTGGGCATTGGCTATTCCAATAATAATCTGTCTGCATAACTGCATATAGATTGCCTCATCACTATTAAAATCAACCCTTATCAGCATTCTACCACCTCCATATCCTATAATGCAGATCTTGTATAATCCCAGTCAATTGTTATATATATACTATAACAAGTTTAAATAAGAAATGCAAGTCTCGTAACCATTCATACAGAGGACTGAATGGTTACCTATCGCAATATATTTGTAATTTTCTCCCTTATTAATTGTTTGCAAAATACAAAACCCTCTATAAAAAACACTCCAAAACAGCAAAAAAAAGATAGAACTCCAGCAATAATTAATGTTGGCAATTTTAATTCCAATTGAAGATTCATAGAATACCGATAAAGAATTTGTATCCCCAATAATCCTATAACCGCAAAATATATCCCTATAATTGCAGCTATAGAAACCAAGAAAAGTATCTCCCAAGATACAATAGAATAAATATATTTATTTCGCATGCCTATTGCTATTAATGTCATAAAATATTTTTTTGTTTTTTGAAAGAAAAAATAAATAATACTGGTTATATATACCACTACTGCAATTACAAATCCAATTATGATGTAAGTTAAAATTATATTAATTACATGAATTTCTTTATTGAAAAAAATATAAATATCTGCATAAAAAGAGAGTGCAACATCCTCTCCTTTTTTCTTAATCTCATTTTGTATTTTTTGTAATTCGATATAATTTTTACAATAATATCTAATCTCATTCATACCATATAATTTTGCCCTTTTTTTATCACTATTCTTTAAGATAACCCCAATTTGTTCAAAATGTGGATTTAGAGAATTCCGTTCACGTACATCTAGAATGTCTGCATCAAAAATACCAGTTATTTTATAATTTTCTAAAACCAACTTATTTTTTTGCTCTTTAAGACAAATAGAAATATTTTTTCCGATTATCAGAGATTGTTCTTTTTCTTCAATACCAAAACATTTTAAAATATAATCACTTATGAGTATATCTCCTTCTTTTTCTGGAAGTTTCCCTGTTAGATATGGTTCTTGCTTTTTTTCTTTTTGGAATTGGCTGATAACCTTAGCTGGAAACCAAACAAATTCTGAAAAGTATGTCGCAAATCTCAATTCATCAATTTCATACAATTCTTTTTTTCTTCCTGTACTCCTCTGCCATTCCTTTTTCCCTTTGTATGTATTTCCCTCTATAATCAATTCTGAATTTTCTATTAAAATATGGTTATCATCTTCATTATCCAATTGTGCTTCTTTATTATCAGCATATATGTAAAGTTTATTCAAAAAAGAAACTTCTTCTATGCCAAATTGCTTATATTTATTATATGGCTCTGTATTTTCATAGTTATATAATTGTTCTGTTTCAAGTAACTTGTAAAAATAACAATTGCTCTTATGTTTCTCAATAATATCCTTTTTTTGTTGTGAAAAAATATTCCAATAAGTAATAACACTAAAAAGCAACATTATGATTAAAGCTAACCCAATTATTATTTTGAGACTCATTTTCTTTTCTAATTTTATATTTCTAATTGCAATAACAGTACATTCTCTTAAACTCAATTTATATGCCTCCTGTTACTCTTTTTAAATACCAATATCGTTTGAAAAGTATTTTTATCAAAATTGTCATAATTCCCACTATAACTAATGCAATTATATTTATTTGTTTCCATTCCATATTTACAGCTAATGTATCTTCCATTAAAGCATTAATATATTCTAAAGAGATCCTAGCTATTATGTAGGCTATTATGACAGAAATTATATTTATTATATAAAATATATTCTGATATATTTTTTGGATAATTCTTTCCTGCATTCCTATCTCCGAAAGAATATAAATAAAATTCGTTCGTATATGTAGTTTCATTCCATAAATATTAGCTAATGAAATAACACACAATACAGTCCCAATTATAGATAAACCTAAAAAGATTGCTTTTATAAGAAAAATAACAGAAGTTACTTCTTTTAAATCAGCAGCTATTACCTTTATTCCTTGTATTTTCCATTTTAATTGTCTAAATTCATACCCTACAATACTATCTAGAGTTCCATTAGCCTGAAAAATAAAATCTTCCTGTTTTTCTTTGCCTTTAAATTTCTCCAACTCTGTAAATAGTATATATACTTGAAAAGATTCCTTTTCATCTATAACACCTGATACCTTACATTTCATATTTTCCCCCGAATTATATCTAAAAGTAAATTCATTCCCCATATTGATCTTATATTTATCCTGTATAGCCTTACTGATCCATACAGAACAAAAAGAATTGTTTTTATTTTGAGTTACCCCCACATTTTCCCCTTCTATAATTCTTTCATTAATTGCTGTGTCTAAATCATTTATTATGACATACTCAAAATCTTTTTCGCTATTCAAATAAAAAAAACTTCCTGTATTCATTTTTTCAGAATAAATCTCTATATCTTTAATGCCATCTTTTTGCAAAGATTTTAATTGTGTATAAGAAATATTTTTTATATTTATCGAATACGAGGAGGGCATTTCTCTTTGAAAATATACATCAACTATAACATCTAACTGCAATGTAAATGTTAATAGTATCATTATAACTGTTGCTAAAGAGATTTCCACTACCAAAGCTAATATTGTATTTTTTCTATCATATTTTATTTCTCTTACTCCAATTTTTATCCTATCCATTATATTCATCTTTTACCACTTTTCCATCTCTTAATTCTATAACTCTCTCAGTTTTTAAAGCATCGTCTATATTATGTGTGACAAGTATTACCGTTTTCCCTTCATTTGCTAACATTTGTAGCAAGTTCATAACAATCTCACCGTTATAGGAATCTAAATTGCCACATGGTTCATCTGCTAAAATAATATCTGGATTATTTGCAATTGCCCTTGCTATACATATTCTTTGTTTTTCACCACCAGACAATTTTCCAACTTGAATATCACTTTTATCTTCCATTCCAACTTTAGCCAATAAATCCATTATATGCTTTTTTCGTTCTTTCTTAGGAAATTGGCTTATCATAAGACAAATTTCAATATTTTGATAGGAGGTATATAATTCTTCCAGATGAAACGCTTGAAAAATAAACCCAATTTTTTTACACCTATAATCAGCCAATTGATTCTTATTACATTCATAAATATTTTTTTCATCTACTAAAACCAATCCAGATGTGGGATATTGCAATCCTCCCAACGCACTCAAAAGAGTCGATTTGCCACTTCCTGACCGCCCTACAATGCTAACAAATGTATTCTCTTTAATAAACAAATCAATTCCATTTAATGCCCTAAATTTATTTCCTTTTTCATTATAATCTACAATTAAATCACTTACTCTAATCATATTATCCTCTTTACTTATATAAAAGTGAGACTGTTATATTCATTATCAATAAGATCTTTGACAATATAACAGCCTCCAATAAATTGCTTTGCACCCTAAAATACACACCCTACTATTTACTTAATAAGTATATTTCTTAGATATAGAAAAAGTTGGTACATTCACTATTAAAATTTCTTATCTTTTATTACTTCTTTTTGTAAGTATCCTTTTTCGTTTTCTTTTCATTGTAATAAATTACTATAGTTTTCTTATCAGAAGATACATCTGCTGTCACAGCATACGTAACAACATCTTTTTTCCCTTTCTTACAAGCGAAAACTAATTCTTTAGAACCTTCATAAAAACCACTCACACATTGAACTTGTTCATTAAGAGTAACCTGCTTGTCTGAAACATAATCATAGAATCTTACATTCTTCAAATCAAAAAATTCGCCTTGACCAGTTACTGTTACTTTAATAGTTTTTCCACCAGCACTATAGCTTTCAGAATTATTCTTTTTATTACAACCAGTTAAAACACAAGTTATGCATAAAACCAAAACCAAACAAATATTACTTAATTTCTTCAATTCTTCTCTCTCCTCTACTTTCTACTAAATATAATTTCTCCCATAGTGTCTGTACTAAGTATGATATTTTTTTCTTTTGCATTATAAGTATATAAGAAATATTCATTCCCTACAACACAGCCAAAAGAGTAATAATACAGATAACTTTCCTCATCATCCTGCATACTTACATCAGAATTTGTTATTGGAAATGGCTTATCACAAAACATTGTATTTAAATCTATTGCTTCCCTTATTTCCTGCATTTCTGTTTCTGATAAATTCTGCTGTTTTTGTCTTGTCAAATAGATAATGTAACGTTCTGAAATCTTCTCTTTATAAATTGCATTTAAATCAATATTGAAAAATTGTGCATAACCATCTTTCACTTCAATATATGCTTCAGAATATTCTTCATTATTTTCAATCTTGTAAATTCCATTTTTTACTTCTGGAGATTCCCGAAATATCATATACACTAGTCCAAGCAACAACACAATTCCAACTGCTACAATAATTCCTGTTTTTCTCATACATTCTTCTCCTTTTTCCACTTGTGCAATGCCTTTTCATAATATCATACTTACCAATATATGTCAAATAATAAAATAATTTTTTAGTAAACATATTCTATTTTATACATAAACTTTTCATACATATTCCATTCCTATGTCATATTATTATCAAAAATCATTTTCTATTAATATTCACAAAACTATTATCTTCTTTATATAAGCAGAGAATGCAGAAGGAATAGCATACTGCTTTACCAATTCCTCCCTTGTTATCCAGATATAATCTTTATCTGGCTTCTTATCTAAATGAATTAGATATCCTATCATACGCCATTCTATATGGGAAAAAATATGCTTACTTTCTCCAAGCTCTTTTGCTGTAAAATTTTCTTCTTCTATAATTTCCATTAAAGATTCTTTCTTTATCTTTCCAGAAATATTGGGAAATTCCCAAAGACCTGCCAATAACCCACTATCCGCTCTCTTATGCAAAGCAAATTTGCCTTCATATTCTAAAACTAATATTGTTTTTTCTTCTATTTTTCTCTTTTTCTTTGGTGTTTTTACAGGAAGTTCCATTACAATATTTTTTTTGTATGCCTCGCAATATTTTTGTAATGGACATTCCTCACACAAAGGTTTTCCATTGGGGAGACACACCATTGCTCCAAGATCCATAACGGCTTGGTTAAAAGCACCAGCCCGTTTAGGCATAATCTTTGTCAACGCTTTTTCTAAATCAGTCTTTACACTTGCTTTTAAAATATCATCATAACTTCCAGCCAGCCGTTTCATTACCCTAAGTACATTGCCATCCACGGCAGGAACCGGCTTCCCATAAGCAATGGATGCGATTGCCCCTGCGGTATAACTGCCAATCCCCTTTAATTTTTGTAATTCTTTATGTTCTTCTGGAAGTCTGCCGTTATATTCTTCCATTATCGTCTTTGCTGCTGCCTGCAAATTTCTTGCCCGGTTATAATATCCAAGTCCCTCCCACAACTTTAGGAGTTCATCCTCCTTCACCTCTGCCAATGCGGCTACATCGGGTAATTCTTTTATAAATCTGGCAAAATATCCTTTTACTGCTTCCACACGGGTCTGTTGTAACATTATCTCTGATACCCATACATAATAGGGCTTAGGCTCACTTCTCCAAGGTAAAACTCTTGCATTAGCATCATACCACTCCAATAAATCCTCCACAATCACTCCATAANCATACATAAAAACTTCCTTCCTGTTTCTTTACATCTGGTCACAATTACACCATAATCAACAAGGCTGTTGCAATACCTGATTTGCAACAGCCCTTTTGTCTAATATCCTACTTTTTTACCATTTTTTGTCATATAACCACTGATTCTTCCAGCATTGTAGTCTGATTTCTTTCTAGAGTCCGGAACTTCTGGATCTGTTGGGTCGTATGTTACTGAGGAAGAGTAAACCTTAATAGTCTTTGGTTTTCCAAGTGGTCCTGGTCTACTGGAATCTCCTTTTACAATTTTTACTGGTGATCCAGTTGCTGCATAATCATAAATCCATTTTGCATCAGCAACTGCCATACGGACACAACCTGCTGACGCTGGAGACCCCAACCTATTATAGGTATTTGGATTCAATGCATAATGAGAATTTGCTCCAACAGCAATGGAATGGAAATATACATTCCCGACAATGTGGGAAGTCCATCTAGCATAAAGAATAGAACCATCCGGTTCATACATTGGTTTGACGGTGTATTTCACACTAGTTCCATTAGAACATATCGAAAAATCTCCTAGCGGGGTAAAGGAAGTATCTACTGTCAAACTTCCTGGTCCTCCTGTACTATAGGTATCTCTTCCTACAGATACTGCAAATGCCTTCACAGGAATAATATAAGCCTTCTTTGCATTATCATAAGCATATACCGTTACTGTACAAGCAGCACGGTTCAATTCAATATAAAATTTTGTACTTTTATTAATTCCCAATATCTTTGTTAAATCTGTCTGTTTAACATCATTTACATAATAGAATTTATAGGTCTTACCATTATATTTTTCATAATACCATCCGTTTCTTGTACATTCTGCTTTTGTCACCTTCACACTATTCTTTTTTAACAAAATTTGTTTATTCCAACTTGTGGTGCCATAAGCATAAACCACATAAGTACCTGCTTTTTTATTCTGGACGGTTGCTGTGTATACCTTATTTTTAGATACATAACTTGCATTTACTTTCTGATAAAGGGTTTCTTTGCCATTTGATTTTACATACACTTGGAATTGGACTTTTTTAATGTTTCCAGGTATGTAAGCTCCTTTAAGTTTGTATGTAGAAGTGTGCTTTGTTTCACTTTTTGTAATGTCTAATTTCTTTGCTGTTGCATTTAAATCCACACTATCACTTTGTCCAAGTACAATTTCATTGTTGTTCTTATCTGTCACTTTGGCAGATATAGTATACTTTTCTAATTGATAAGACAAAGATTTTAAAGATATCTCTCCATAATATGTACTTTGATTGCCTTTTTTATCAGTTGCTTTTTTTGTGTATACTAGTTTCTTTTTGCTATTATAAACTAAAAATTCTACTTTCTTAATCTTGACTGGTGAATTTACACCACTAAGCTGTACTGCAAAGGATTTTTTGTCCTCTAAAGTTGCTGTTTTACTAACTTTTATTTTATCTGCAACTGGTGCGAGAGTAAATTCCGTCTTTGCAAATGCAGTTTTACTTTCTGTATATGGGCTATCACTTAAACGTACCTGTGCATAGTAATTTCCATACCCTTCACAAACAGAAACTGTATCAATAGTCCAGGAAACGCTGTTTCCTGCTACCGTCTTCTTTGTTCCCACTTCTTTTGCATCAGAAGAACTACTGCCTTTTTTCCAGATATACAAGCCCAACTTATTATTTGTACCTGGGATTGCCTGTACTCCAGCTTTATCTGTGAGGTTTGCTTTTATTGTTCTTTGGGAAACATAATTTTTTCCACTTACTGTTACTGTTACATTTTTATTAATAAGTTTAAAATCCCAATCCTTATTTCCTGTAATCTGCTCTTCTCCAATATTGGCAGTTATCACATAACTACCAAATTTCTTCTGGTCACACTCATCTATAATAATCTTATCAGTATATATTCCATCTACGCAATTACTTTCATCAAATAATATACTTTTTTTTAAAACTTCTGTTAAATCACCTGAATTTTCTTTATAACTGACAACAACTTCCATACCCGTTGTTGTTTCTATGTCTATACCACTTACTTTGTAGGTACAGCTTCCCTCTTCTCTATTTGTGGTAACCTCCATTTTATGCTCACTGGCAGCTTTCACTTCTTTCATGCTACCCAAATTTCCTAAAGTTAATACACAAACAAACATTGTGACCACTATTAGTAATTTCTTCCATCTTCCATTCATAAAACTTTTCCTTCTTTCTAAATCTACTCCATTTCTGTTTCATTATCTAAACATTTTATCTACTTTATCTTAAAAGCCCTCAGACCAGAGCCTGAGGGCAATTTTATCTCTCGCACTGTTAACTATGTTCATCCTGACAAAGGCTATCCCAAAGATCAAATTTCTTAATTAACAATGGATATGCATTAGTTGTTGATTAATTTATCTTCACCATTCCAGCTATATAATTTACGGATTTCTTCCCCAACTACTTCAGAAGGGTGTTCAGCAGCTAATTTTCTCATAGCCTTGAAATGTACTTGTCTTCCTGCATCAGACATATCTAACAAGAATTCTTTTGCAAAGCTTCCGTCCTGAATATCAGAAAGAACTTTCTTCATTGCTTTCTTGGTTTCCTCTGTGATAATCTTAGGTCCTGTAATATAGTCACCATATTCTGCTGTGTTAGAGATAGAATATCTCATTCCTGCAAATCCTGATTGGTAAATCAAGTCTACAATTAATTTCATTTCATGAATACATTCAAAATATGCATTTCTTGGATCATATCCTGCTTCTACTAATGTTTCAAAACCAGCCTGCATCAATGCACAAACACCACCACAAAGTACTGCCTGCTCACCGAATAAGTCTGTTTCTGTTTCTGTTCTGAATGTTGTTTCAAGAACTCCAGCTCTTGCTCCACCAATTGCTGCAGCATAAGCTAGGGCTTTGTCAAGTGCCTGTCCTGTAGCGTCCTGTTCTACAGCTACTAAACAAGGTACACCCTTACCAACCTGATATTCACTACGTACAGTATGTCCTGGTCCTTTTGGTGCAATCATGGTTACATCTACATCCTTAGGAGGTACGATACAACCATAGTGAATGTTAAAACCATGAGCAAACATTAACATATTTCCTGCTTCTAAGTTTGGCTCAATATCTTTCTTATACATATCTGCCTGTTTTTCATCATTGATAAGAATCATGATAATATCTGCTTTTTTAGCTGCTTCTGCAGTAGTATATACTTCAAATCCCTGTGCAACTGCCTTATCCCATGATTTACTTCCTTCATATAAACCGATAATTACGTTACATCCTGATTCCTTTGCATTAAGTGCATGTGCGTGTCCCTGGCTACCATAACCAATTACTGCGATGGTTTTTCCATCTAACATAGATAAGTTACAGTCTTCCTGATAATAAATCTTGTTTGCCATTTTCTTTTCCTCCTAAATTAAAATACTGTTTTTAGTAACTGTTCAGAACATACTCGAGGATTTGCTTGACAAATCCGAGTTTTACAAGATTTTAGCCCTTCGCTTTGCGAATTTTTATGGGCTAAAATCTCGTATCTGTTCAGGTACTGAACA
>JAAVHR010000043.1 GCA_014799595.1 Clostridiales bacterium
ATAAAGTAAAAACGCTCCGCTTAGGATGTGCACAGATGCGTAAAGAATATTGTTGCAAAAAACATGCAACACGCATCTGGCACGCAAAGTGTACAATCCCCTCATGAATGAGGGATTAGGGGAGTTGATGTGGGCTTGCCCACTTTGTTATTTTAAGTGAGATAGTATATATTCTTCAAATTCATCTACTGACATTGGATTATGATATAGGAAACCTTGAACGATATCACATCCAAATTCCTTTAATAATTTAGCTTGTAAAGCAGTTTCTACTCCCTCAGAGGAAACAGAAAGTTTTAATTCTTTTGCCATTTCAATAATCTTTTTAAAGATAATACGTTCTTTTTCTTGCTGCATTCTTCCGTGTAAGAAAGTGGTATCTAATTTTACACCATGAAGAGGCAAATCTTTTAAACTATTGATAGCAGAATAAGTTTTTCCAAAACCATCCAAAGTAATCTTGAAACCTACATCTGTCAATTCCTCCACAAGCAGAGCAGTAGCAGTTGGAGATTTTACATATACATGTTCTGCAATTTCTAACTCCAAATATTCAATCGGAATGGAGTATTGAGCCATAAGCTCTACAATGCGTTCTACAAAGTTTGCCGTTTTGAGATGAGAACCTGAGATGTTAAAGGAAACCGGATAAATTGGTTTCTTCTGTTCCATCCAACGCTTTAAGATGCATAGCGTCTGCTCAATAATGTAAAAATCAAGTTCTGCAATAAAACCATTCTTCTCTAAAATTGGGAAGAAATCTTCAGCAAGAAGGAAGGTGCCATCATCTTTTATCCAACGAGGGAAAATTTCAATTGCAACCATCTTCTCAGTATGAAGAGAATATTTTGGCTGGAAATAAGGTACAATTTCTCCATTTTCCATAGCAGATTCGATAGATGATTCAATTGCTAATTGTTTTTTCTCTTCAGTTGCCAGTTTGCTGTTGTAAACCGCATAATGGCTAAGTTCCGTAACACCTTTTGTGGATTTACGGGCATAATTAGCTTTGTCAATTAAAGCTGCAATGTCAATATCTTTGTTGTCAGCAAGGCATACTCCACAAGTAAAATTAAAACGGAAGTAATCCTCAATCTTTGTATCTTGCGTATTTAAGCGGTCTTTTAATATGCTAAAGCGATCCGATAAATCTTGTGTAGTGTCATAGAAAATCATACAAACAAATTCATCATTTTGAATATGACAGCAAAGTTCATTGTTTTGTTTGGATTCCTCTAAAACTCTTGCAAAATATTTGAGAATCTTATTACCTACGGAAAATCCATAATTAGCATTAAAAATAGTAAAGGAGTTAATATCAAAATAAATAATAGCAACCTTCTGGCTGGCTGGCTGTTCCGATAAAATCTGTTCACTTTCAATAATAAATGCTGGAAGTGAATATAAACCAGTAAGGGTATCATAATAATTTCGTTTTATGTCTTTTTCATCTGATGATGTGACAGAATAACGTTTTGGAATACTTCCATAAATTTCAACACCATTACCACCTTTTGATTTTATAGTACGGACAGCAACATTAGCACGAAGCAACATGATTTCAAAGGTGAAATCTTTTGTTTCCTTTGTGGAAAAACAGCCAATACTACAGGATACAGAAAAATCTGGTAAATCTTTTACTTCAATAGCATGTACCATATTACAAATTTCTTGTGCTTTTTTTTCAATATCTTCTTTTGACTGGATAGAAGGTAAAAACACAACAAATTGGTCATTATCAATTCTTCCAACCAGTTGTGTTGGAAATATATCATTTAGTATAACAGCAGTTTGGGAAAGAATGGTATCTGCAACCAAACGGCCATAATGGTCTGTCAGAATCTTAAAATGATCCAAATCCAATAATAAAAGTGCTGCTTGATCTTCAGGTGCTTTTTTTCTCAATAAAGCATCTGATTTTTCTGCAAGAGCAGAGGGGTTGAAAAGTTGTGTCAAATTGTCCCGGTTGGCTTCTTCTTGTAACTTTAAAAATTGTTGTTTACTGGCATCAATATCAATGGTTTTACCGATTACCTGATAAGGAGTACCTGTATCATCATACATCACAACACCTTGAAGACGATACCAGTTGTATATGCCAATATGATTCTTCATACGGATTTCCAGTTTGATATTTTTCTTCCCTTGTACCTTAAAATTAAAAGTATTAAAAAATGTAGTCTGGTCATCAATATGAATCACATTGTTGTCCGCAAAGTAATTCATACCATCGGTAATAATAGATTCCTGGCTGAAGGAATGTTCAAGATTACCAGAACGGCGGAAAGTGTTATTGTCAATATCATATTCCCAAAGCCGTTCATTTGTTAATTCAGCAAGAATCTGCTGTTTTTTCTGAAATATTTCCAGATGTTTTAGATATTTTTTTTGTATGGTCATATCTACAATAATACATAAAAATACTGGGATGCCATCTTCTGCATCAATTAAGCTGGCATTTAAGTAAGACCAATGGATTTTACCTGATTTATGAATAATCCGGTATTCAATAGATACTTGGTTTCTGTCACGCATTGCCTTCTTTATGGTATCCTGAATCATAGGAAGGTCTTCTTGGTAAAGGGGTCCAAGACATATATTATCGAATTTTTCTTCATATTCCAGTCTGGAGTATCCGGAAATATCAAAAAAAGCATTATTTGCATAAAGCAATTTAAAATCATTACTCCGTATTTTGGCAACGCCACCTGGAATACTGTTTGAAATAATATCCAGTTCCAGTTTGGATTTTGCTAAATCTTGATAAGATACTTTAGTGGCAGTGATATCAATACAGGAACAAAGGTAAGCAATACGCTGTTCTGTTGCGGTCATTTGTCCTTTAATAAGTAACCAGGAAATCGTGCCATCTTTCTTTATGACACGGTATTCAAAACGAAGGGCAGTTCCCATATTGAGCTGTCTTGCTACAGAAGCTTTAAAACGTTGGGCATCATCTGGATGAATGCGTGCCAAGGCATTTGTGCCAAAAAGTTCTGTATATTCTTCCTTTGTATAGCCATGTAGTGTGTAAAAATAGTTATTTGCATAAAGAATGGTCATTTCGCTGTTATATGCGAGCTTGATTAAACCACATTCTGCTTTTTCTGCCAAAAGGCTTAACTGGTCATTTTGAACTTCTAAATCTTCCATCAATGTTGTCACCTCTCATTTTTTCGTGGTGTCTGCATAGCAGACATGTCCGTTTATTATATAATTATAGTATTTTTTTGGTAATTTTTCAATAAAATATATCACAAAAACTATAGAAAAAATGTGAAGATTTGCAAAAAATATAAAATATACACAAAAAACAATATAAAAAACTAAAATACATAGTTACTGTTCACTCACAAGCTTGACACTTGCTGTCAAGCTATGTGCCAAGGACGTAAAACAGTCAAGAATCCAGCCTTTCGCCGAAGGCGAATTCTTAATAGGCTGGATTCCGTTACTGTTTGCACCGTAGGTGTGAACAGTAACAATACATAAAAAGTGTAAGATAATAAAAGAAAGGCGTAGTCTTGAATAAAAAAGAAAAGTTCGATATAATGTAAGCTATGGTATCATAACGTTTAAAGAAGGAGGACTTCGTCATGAAGATTTATAATACACTGACCAGACAAAAGGAAGAATTTGTTCCCTTGGAGGAAGGAAAAGTCCGAATGTATGTTTGTGGACCGACGGTTTATAATTACATTCATATTGGTAATGCAAGACCGATGATTGTATTTGATACTGTACGCCGTTATTTTGAATATAAGGGATATCAAGTAAACTATGTATCAAATTTTACAGATGTGGATGATAAGATTATTAAGAAAGCAATAGAAGAAGGCGTGGAAGCAGAGGAAATTTCAGAAAGATATATTCAGGCTGTGAAGGAAGATATGGAAGCTTTGAATATTAAACCTGCAACAAAAAATCCAAAGGCAACAGAAGAAATTGATGGTATGATAGAGATGATTCAAAAATTAATAGAAAAGAATCATGCTTATGAGAAAAATGGTTCTGTTTATTTTCGTACCAGAAGTTTTCCAGAATATGGGAAATTATCCAAGAAAAATATTGATGATTTGGAAGCCGGACATAGAGATATTAAAGTAGCTGGAGAAGAAGAGAAAGAAGATTCTTTGGATTTTGTTCTGTGGAAACCAAAAAAAGAAGGAGAGCCTGCCTGGAAATCTCCTTGGTGTGAAGGAAGACCTGGCTGGCATATTGAGTGTTCTGTTATGAGCCGGAAATATTTAGGAGAGCAGATTGATATTCATGCAGGTGGTGAAGACTTGATTTTTCCGCATCACGAAAATGAAATTGCCCAGAGTGAAGCTGCTAATGGTACAGAATTTTCAAGATATTGGATGCATAATGGTTTCTTAAATATCAATAACAAGAAGATGTCTAAATCAGAAGGTAATTTCTTTACAGTAAGAGAAATTGGTGAGAAATATCCCTATGAAGTGTTAAGGTTCTTTATGCTTAGTGGAGCACACTACCGTATGCCTCTTAACTTTAGCCAGGATTTGATGGAATCGGCAAAAAGCAGCTTGGGGCGGATTAAGATAGCTATGGAACGTCTTGAGGACATTGTGGAGAAAGGAAATCCGGAAGAGGTATCGAAAGAGGAACAAAAAACTCTGGAAACCCTTCAGGAGCATGTGAAACGGTTTGAGACTGCCATGGAGGATGATTTTAATACGGCAGATGCTGTATCTGTGATTTTTGAAATGGTGAAATTGATAAATATTGCGTTTGATATGGAAAGCAGTAAAGCAGCAGTAGAGCAAGCAAAAAATATGCTAAGTCAGTTATTGGATGTTCTTGGGATAAAGGCAGCAAAGGAAAAAGTAATATTAGATGCAGAGATTGAAAGTCTAATTGCCGAAAGACAAGAGGCAAGAAAGAATAAGAATTTTGCTAAAGCAGATGAAATTAGAGATATTCTTCTTGAAAAGGGGATTATTCTAAAAGATACCAGAGAGGGCGTAAAATGGACGAGAGCATAAAAAAACAAATGGAAATAGGGGATTTAGCAGAGGATATTCGCAGAGAATATGGGATATCCTCGAAAGATCCCAAGCAATATTCGCCCCTTACCCTTGCATATATTGGAGATGGAATTTATGATTTGGTAATTCGTACCATTGTTGTGGAACAAGGTAATGCCAGAGTGAACCAGCTTCATAAATATGTAAGCAGTATAGTGAAGGCTGGAGCACAGGCACAAGTGGTAAGAGAGATAGAGCCATTGTTATCAGAAGAAGAAATGGGGATTTATAGACGTGGCAGGAATGCAAAGTCCTATACTATGGCAAAGAATGCCAGTGTAACAGAGTATCGTATGGCAACCGGGCTGGAGGCTCTTATGGGGTATTTGTATCTGCTTGGACGTATGGACCGGATTTTGGAGTTAATAGAAGCAGGGCTTTCTAATTCCCCTATATTACATAGAAACAGAAAAGGAGATAATAATAATGCATAATGAAGAACTTACCATCGAAGGCAGAAATGCGGTAATTGAAGCATTTCGTTCTGGAAAATCCATAGATCGTCTTTTTATACTGGATGGCTGTCAGGATGGTCCGATTAAAACAATTTTGCGAGAGGCAAAAAAAGGAGATACTATTCTCAACTTTGTGAAGAAGGAAAGACTGGATCAATTGTCTAATACCGGAAAGCATCAGGGAGTCATTGCCTATGCAGCGGCTTATGAGTATTCGGAAATAGAAGATATGTTTGCATTAGCAGAAGAAAAAGGCGAACCTCCATTTCTTATTCTCCTTGATAATATCGAAGATCCTCATAATCTTGGAGCAATTATCCGTACGGCAAATCAGGCAGGAGCTCATGGAGTGATTATTCCTAAAAGACATGCAGTTGGTTTGACTGCCACAGTTGCCCGTACTTCTGCAGGTGCTTTGAATTATACACCAGTTGCTAAGGTTACCAATATGGCAAATACCATTGAACAGTTAAAAGAGAAAGGTATATGGTTTGTTTGTGCAGATATGGATGGGGAAGTAATGTATAATCTGGATTTGACAGGACCGATTGGCTTGGTAATTGGAAATGAAGGAGAAGGGGTTGGAAGATTAGTCAAAGAAAAATGTGATTTTGTAGCTAAGATTCCGATGAAGGGAGATATTGATTCACTAAATGCATCTGTGGCTATGGGCGTTCTATCTTATGAAATTGTCAGACAGAGAATAAATAAAGGTTAGTGTATCTTAATTAACTTTAGGCGGTCTATACATTGTGAAACAAATACATATAAGAGTGTAACAGTTCAGCTGGAGGGCTGACCTGTTACGGAATTGGGCAAGCTTCGCATGTAAATTGCCCAATTCCAATCCTGTTTTAGTCTTTTTTACGGTCTGCACAGCAGAGTGTGCAGACTTACCTGAACTGTTACATAAGAGTCACAATGTATAGACTTGTATTTTATGTTATGAATATAAAAGGAAAAGACATACACAAAAATAAAAAATGTATATGTCTTTTCTGCTTTTTTAAACTAAGCTGTTAACGAGACTCGAACTCGTGACCTCCACATTACCAATGTGACGCTCTACCACCTGAGCTATAACAGCAAATATCTGTAAAGATATCTGATTGTGAATCATTCATGTCTCACAGTTTTAGATTATATCATACACTATAATGTTATGTCAATAGTTTTTTATAATTCAACAATGAAATATCTGTAACAGTTCAGCTAGGTCTTGCACACTCCGCTTTAAAAACCGTAAAAAAAACTAAAACAGGATTGGAATTGGGAAATTTATAATGCGGAGCTTGCCCAATTCCATAACAGGGCAGCCTTTAGGCTGAACTGTTACAATATCTAAGAAATGGAAAGTCTGTTAACAGTTTCTTAATATATTTTCTTTACATTTCATTTGGAATTTTAAAAAGAATATGCTACAATAATATATCGTTAGAGGACAATTTGTTTTAATTTATGGAAAATTAAATTAAAAAATACAAATGAAAGAAGAAGGGGAAAGTAATATGGCAAACGAGATAAAAGCAGAATTTGAAGAATATGTGCAACAGCTTGCAGAGACAATTTGTAAAGAAATCTATCTAGAGGACTTGAAAAGTCTTTGTCATACTTATAAGGCACAATTGGAAGAATGTAAGAATTTATATAGCGATCATATTGATGGCAATAAAGAATTACAGAATCAGAATGCAGAAAATATAGAAAAGATAATATCTGTTCGTAATGGGTTGGAAGAAAATTTACAGTCCATTCAAGAGAAGATGTTATCTTTTGAAGAGGAATATGAGAATATTTTAAAAGAGTATTCCACAAAAGTTTATGAAATTAATGATGAGATGAGAGAATCTTTTTTAGGTAAATTCTCCGATGCGATGAATTCTTCTAGAGAAGAATTAACAAAAGAGTTGAATTTATGCCACCAAAATATTGCAAAGACTTTGGAAGCCTCTCTTACAGACGAAGGAATTCAAAAATTTGTTACTCAGATGGAAGCTAGTACTGCAAAGATTTCTGAAAGCTTGGCATTTATTCAAGGAGGATATCAAGAAGTTTTTGAACAATATAGTGCTAAAGTTGGTGCATACGGGGATAAGGAGCAGGAACGTTTCCGAAATATTGTGGAGAATACTACCAAGAAAGTAATTGTATATTTCAAAGAATGCATGGACAAAGTTATAGAAGAACAAAAGCACATGTTGGAAGACAGGATGGCAAGCAGTGATGATGTGAAAAATTTAAAGACAGAAATTGCTGCGATGAGCAAGGATATGAAAGAAATGCAAAAGTCATACGAAAGCAAACTTAGTCTTATGATTAAGATTTTGGAGAAAGATGAGAAAGTAAGATTAAGGCTTGAAAGAGAGAAAAAAATTGAGAAGAAATATTTGTTTTGCATAGTAGTGGTTAATATTATATTGTTATTTTTCACTGGAATTACACTTCTTTCTACAACACCATGGACAGTGTTGGGAATTGTTCCTACAACAGTTGCATTAGTGTTGCTTATTTGTATTGTTCTATATATGGTATTTTTCAGAAGTAAGAAGGCACTATCATCTTCATCAAAAGAAAAAAGCAAGAAGAACAACAAAGAATAAGAAGGTAGGAAGATAACATGGAAGATAGAATTCTAAAAAAGCTGACGGATATGACAGATAATATGTATGCTTCCATAATAGGGCAAATGCGTAATGGATATTCTGCTTTGTGGAATCCAAGATTTCAGGAATTGCATATGGTTCTGGAAGCATTACTTTCGGGTTATGCCAGATGTAACAAGGGACAGGTTTTGCAGGAACAATTTGAGAAGTTTCAGGCTTGCCAACAGGATTGTGACCTTTTAGAGGAAGAGGTTTTTGTTCGTGGAAATTTAGATAAGATGGAACAAATTCAAAAAAAGCTTTCTAAATGTTTTGAAGAGGCACATGAAGATTTACAATCTGCAATTTTATGTTATGAATCCTTGGAAGAGAAAATTCAGGAAATTGTTGTTTTAGAAGAAGAGTATGAGAAGTTAACCCAACCTTTGGTACAAGACTATAAGTTGAAAATCCAAAACAGGATTCAGAAAAATATTGCTAAAATTCAACAATTTGACCAGTTTTCTAGTGAAGATAAAGCTGACTTTATTACTCATGTAATATTGTTTGATGAAGGAAAGTTAGAAAATCAGATTTTAGGATATTTGCGTGAGAATGAAAGAAAAGTAGAAGATGCTTTTGTAAATTTGGAGCATACGATAGCTATTTCCAAAAAAGGTATGACAGAAGAGGAATGTATAGAATATATAGAAAAATATCGTTTAAAGACACAAAAAAAGAATCCTAAAGACTTTAGCACTAGTCGTCAGCTTATGGATGCAAGTGAATTAGGAGATAAGTTTGAGACATGGTTTAATAGTTTAATTGGAAAAGAATCTTCAGTTGGCAAATTGATAAAGGACGACAGTAAAATTTTTGACTTACCAATCGAAGAGAGAATGTTTGAAGCAATTGAGGGAGTGATTGATAGTAATCTTGGAGTTTTAAATATGAAAGATATGATTGCAGCATATCAGGAAGAATGTTTAGCATTAAAAGAACAATCTTTTCGGGAATTTTTTGGTAAGTACGAGGAAGTACAGATTTTAAAGAAAATTGTAGCAAAGACAAACCAGATATTTCCTAAGTGGAGTATCAGGGATGTAAGTATAGCAGATATTATTTTAGGTGATTCTTCAAACAACTGAGCAAAACATAAGGAAATTGTTTGTGAAGTATGATATATAGAAAAACTGCCGCATAAAAGATTTTTGTGTGGCAGTTTTTCTTTTATAAAAAGCTTGTATTATTTTAAGGAGATATTATAATAAAAGATAAGATAATCCTGGATAATTAAGCAAAGATAGTAACTATTCAGGTAGAAACACGCATTTACTGCGTGTTTCGTAAGAAAAAGTAAGTCTTGCATGTTTAAGCCCCTTCGCCGAAGGCGGATTAGTATGGGCTTAAACGTAACTGTTCATGATTCTGAACAGTTACACAAGATAAAAATGTACAAGGAGTTTACAGATATAATATGCAAAAAAAAGGATTAAGTAAAAAAGAGGTAGAACAAAGAATTGCACAAGGAGCCGTAAATGGGAATTGTGATATTGCTACAAAGACCTACAAGGAAATTGTAATAGAGCATGTATTCACATATTTTAATTTTTTAAATATTTCGCTGGCAATTTGTGTAGGGTTGGTGCATTCTTACCGAAATATGCTTTTTTTGGGCGTTGTATTTTGGAATGCTTTGATTGGAATTGTCCAAGGTATACGTGCAAAAAAAGTAATTGATAAGATGAATATTTTAATGGAATCCAAGGTGAAAGTATGGAGAGATGGAGAGCAGATTTTATTGTCTACAAAAGAAGTTGTTAAAGATGATAGGATTATTTTAGAGAGTGGGGAACAGGTTTGTGCAGATGTAAAAGTGGCAGACGGAATATGTGAAGTAGACGAAAGTATGCTTACTGGAGAGAGTGATCCAGTTGCAAAATATCCGGGAGATACCATTTTATCAGGAAGCCACTTAACTAGCGGAACCATAGAAGCTGTGGTATATGCAGTTGGAGAGAATAATTATGCTAATACCATTGTAAAGGCGGCCAAAGCACATAAAAAGAACAAATCAGAAATAAAAGATTCTATTGATAAGATTATAAAAGTAATTTCAGTGGTAGTATTACCATTAGGGGTACTCATGTTTTTAAAGCAATGGATGGTTCTGGATTTGTCCTTAAAAGATGCTGTGGTAAAGACTGTGGCATCTGTCGTTAGTATGATTCCCGATGGATTGGTTTTATTGGCAAGTGGTGTTATGGCAATTAGTATCATAAAACTTTCCAAAGAAAATGCCATTGTAGAAGAATTGTTTAGTATTGAAAGTCTGGCAAGGGTAGATGTGTTGTGTTTAGATAAGACGGGAACTATTACTGAAGGGAAAATGAATTTAGAAGCAGTTATTTCTGCAGATAACGGTGAATTTGAACGGGCACTTAGAGAATATTTGGGAGCTGCAAAGGATGATAATGCTACCATGCAGGCAATTAGGAAACAATACAAAAAGTTATTAACCTGGGAGGTACAGGAAGTGATTCCGTTTTCTTCTAAGAGGAAATGGGGTGGAGTAATTTATTCTGATAGTGAAAATTATATTCTTGGAGCACCGGAAATTTTACTTGAAAAAAAATATGAATTATATAAAGAAAGATTGAAAAACTATATTGAACAGGGAAAGAGAATTGTTGTATTTGGAAAAATGGAAGGGAAGATAAACAGGGAATACCTTCCGGAACGTATTATACCATTAGCTTTTCTGGTATTAGAAGATTGTATCAGAAAAAATGCAAAGGAGACTTTGGATTATTTTCAAAAACAGGGTGTTTCCCTAAAATTGATTTCTGGAGATAATGTGGATACAGTGATGCAGATTGCAAAACGGGCAGGTCTTTCCAATTCTGATAGGGGGATTGATGCCAGAACCATTAACAGCAAAGAAGCATTGGAGGAAGCAGTAGAGAAATATACGGTATTTGGGAGAACTTCACCGGAACAAAAAAAGGAACTGGTACAAGCCCTGCAAAGAAAAGGTCATATTGTTGGAATGACAGGAGATGGCGTAAATGATGTATTGGCGTTAAAAGAAGCAGACTGTAGTATTGTTATGGATAGTGGCTGTGATGTGGCTAGAAAAACGGCAAAGGTAGTGTTACTTGGTTCAGACTTTTCTACAATTCCAAAAGTATTAGAAGAAGGCAGAAGGGCTATTAATAATTTAGAACGTTCCGCTACTTTGTTTTTAAATAAAACAACATTAGCAGTATTAATTTTATTTGTTTTTCTCTTTTTGAATGTGGCATATCCTCTTCAGCCAATACAATTTACATTGATTAATGCGATTACCATTGGTATCCCGGCATTTTTACTGGCATTAGAGCCTAATTATGACTTGGTAACAGGACAATTTTTTAAGAAAGTATGCAAAACTGCAGTTCCAGCAGGCTTTTTATCTGTGTTAAATATGGGAATCATAATTGGAGTGTCCAAGTATTTTTCTTTTAGCGAGGCTTTAATATCTACCCTGGCAGTGTTAGGGGTTGTAACAGCAAATTTCTTTTTATTGTTTTATATTTGCAAGCCTTGGAATAAGAAACGTATAATATTGATTGCAGGATTGATTGGATTATTTTGTTTGGCAGCATATTTTGGGGCAGAATTATTTATGTTTACCAGATTAACAATGTCAGCAAGAATATTAATTGCAGCAGTGGCAGCTATGGATATGATTTTATATGCAAAAGTTTTGTTAGAAAGAAGGTAACTGTTTATGGTTCTGAACAGTTAGAAAGAAGGAGTGTTAGAAATGGAACAGACAAAATATATATTAGGCAGAAGTGAATTCCGCACATTGGAAGAAGGTTTGGAAAAGGAGTGGCTTTTGACCAATGGAATTGGTGGACTTGCCAATAGAACCATTGTAGGTGGAGGAAACCGTATGCATGGTTGTTATCTTACCGCTTCTTTGAATCCTCCCGCAGATCGCTGGTTAGTTCTGGCAAATGTATGGGAACGGGTAGAAATTGAAGGAAAAGAGTATGATATGGCAGCCCAGACCTACATGGGATACAAAAAAGAAGGACAAAAGTATTTGAACCGGTTTGAACTGGATATATTACCAAGTTATCATTATCAGGTCAGAGACTTTACTATGAAAAAGACCATTAGTATGGAATATGGAAAGAATACGGTTGTAGTGTGCTATGAAATGGAAAATGGCATGGATGAGACCACATTGTCAATCACACCACTGTTTGACTGCCGTCCTTATGGAATTACCAGTGAGGTAGCTGAGCTTTCTTTTGAACAAAAAGTAGAGGGACAGGTATTGACTCTTTATCCAAAGGCTCAAGATATAGAAATTTCTTTTTTTGCATCAGAAGGTGAGTTTGTGGATCGAAGTACATTCCCTACCTCTATGGCTGTACCTACCCATGTGATAGAAGGCAATGAATTTTATATCATTGATAACCGTACCGGATTCCTTGGTGTGGACAATCATTATACTCCTTATGATGTAAAGATTACCTTGGCACCAATGGAAAAAAAGAAATTTTATCTTACTTGTACAGTAGAAGAACTTTCAAGAAGAGATGGATTTGAAATTGCAAAGGAATATAAAAGCCGTATGGAAAGGATTATGAAACAGACTGGCGAAGATTGGTTCCAGCAAAGATTGGCATGGGCGGCAGATGCTTTTATTGTACAGAGAAAAATAAGTCTGCCAGAAGAGAAAAGATATAAAATAAAAGATTGTAGTGCAGATAGAATAGATGAGGAAGAAGGAGCAGTATATTTAAAAACGGTTCTGGCAGGTTATCCTTGGTTTATGGACTGGGGACGGGATACTATGATTGCTTTGCAGGGATTAACACTTCCAACCAAGCGTTTTTTGGATACCAGACAGATACTTGAGTCTTTTTCTTGGTTTATTAAAGATGGAATGTTACCAAATGTGTTTCCAAACAGCAGTAAAGATGTACCAATTTATAATACCATTGATGCTGCATTATGGTATTTTTATTCGGTATATAAATATTTGGAATACACAGGAGGAGAAGAGGATTATAAATTTGTAGAAGAAAAAATTTATAGTGGCTTAGAGGAAATTATTGCATATTATAAGAAAGGTACCAATTTTGGTATTCACATGGACGAGGATGGACTCATTGCTGGTGGCAGTGATATGGATCAGCTTACTTGGATGGATGTCAAAGTGGGAGACTGGGTAGTAACACCAAGACATGGAAAACCTGTGGAAATCAATGCACTTTGGTATAATGCACTTTGTGTTATGGAGACTTTGGCGGTGAAGTTTGGAAAAGATGCAGGGGAATATAAAGTGTTGCAGACAAAGGTAAAACAATCTTTTGTGGATAAATTCTGGAACGAGGAATTACAATGTTTATATGATTGTATTGAAATTCTTCCAGATGGCACAGAACAATATGATGGAAAAATCCGTCCAAACCAAATTTGGGCAGTATCTTTGCCATTTACTATGTTAGATGAGGAAAAAAATAAAAAGATTGTACAGACAGTGTATAAACATCTCTATACACCTTATGGAATACGTACATTATCTCCAGACGATCCAGAGTATAAAAAGGAATATATTGGAAAATTAATTGACCGTGATGGAGCTTATCACATGGGAACATCCTGGGGATATATTTCAGGAGGATTCATTACGGCTTATTGTAAGGTGCATAATCATAACAAAGAAGCAGTGGCAAAAGCAAAAGAAATGTGTATGTACTTTGCAGACCACATGAAGGATGGCTGCCTGAATGGAATTGCAGAAATTTTTGATGGTGATTTTAGCTGTACCAGCAGAGGATGTTATACTCAGGCTTGGAGTGTGGCAGAAGTGCTTAGAGCTTATAGTGAAGATATATTACCATATTTATAGACAGTTACCTATTATTGTATCTGTTCAGTACCTGAACATTTACGCCTATTATTTTATTTAGCTTGAAGGGGGAAATATATAATGAAGGAAAGAAAATGGGGGCTTGTATTGGCTGGGGGTGGCGGAAAAGGAGCCTATCAGATTGGTGTTTTTAAAGCAATTTTTGAGTATGGCTTAGAAGAACAGATTGTGGCAGTCTCTGGAAGTTCCATAGGTGCACTGAATGGGGCATTATTTGCACAAGGAGATGTTGCACTCATGGAATCTGTCTGGAAAGGAATTGAACCGGAGGAAATCCTTGATGTTCAGGCAACAGGAACAGACCTCATGGAAACATTACAGGAGAAATTTAATGTGTTTGGGGAATTTTTGGGAAGTATATCATTAAATGAATATCTTAAAAAGGCAAAAGAAGAAGGAATTTGTTCCAGAGAAGGATTGTTAAAAATACTAGAAGAAGAAATTGATTTGCAAAAAGTGATTCATAGCTCTAAAAAAATATTTGCAACCATAGCAAGTATGGAAAATAATATACCAGTTGCAAAATATTGTCTGTTAAATGGGAAAACAGAAGAAGAAATAAAGAAGATTCTACTTGCCAGCTCTGCTCTTCCGGTTGTGTATGATGCTGTGGATATTAATGGAGTGTTTTATCGGGATGGAGGTCTTGCAGATAATGTACCTGCTACACCAATTATTCGGCAAGGAATTGAAAACCTTATTGTGGTACAATTAAAACCCAAGGATATTCGGATAGATAGAAATGAAGATGGTCTGGTGAATTATCTGGAGATTTCTCCAAGCCATACCTTAGGAGACTTTGTTACTGGAACAATTGATTTTACCCACCATAATATTTTATACCGTATGTCACTTGGCTATTATGATGCTATGCGTATGTTAAAGGAAGTAGAGTTGATAGAGGCTGGAATTCCAACAAAAGAACTTGACCTGAAAATGCAGCTTATGGAGAATCATAACCGTGCCATCAGTGATAACCGTCGTGGGAAGATTTTGGAAACCGTACAATATCATTTGGATAAATTTAGGGAATTAGAAGAACGTTTTCGATAAAAAAATTGCATTGACACATATCTGGAAAAATGATACAATCGTTACTGTTCACAGGTAGTACTTTGCACTTGCTGCAAAGTACATAAGAATAAGTAGTGGTAGAGAAGAATCCAGCCTTTCGCCGAAGGCGAATTATAAATAGGCTGGATTCCGTTACTGTTTGCACCGCAGGTGTGAACGGTAACATACAATCGAATCCGACAGTTCGCGTCGAAAGACAATCCATCCTGTCGTTAAACAAAACTAGGGTCCAAGGCAGGCTCAGTCTGTCTTTTTTTATTTTATCGTTACATATTACTAAGGCGGCTAAATAACGATGTTTTTACTTGCCTAAATTTCCATCTGCTGTGTTGTCGTCAATCAACGTAGCCACCGCTACGCCTCATTCCTCCGCCTTGCAGAATGAAAATTTATTCTGCGTAAAATTCATCGACATTTAACAGCCTTAGTAATAAATTTTCGATAATAGACCCTCGAAAAAGAAAAGCGAGGTAAAAATCATGAATGAAGCATTATTTTTTGTATCTGTTGTATTCTATTTAGTGGCAGTAATTGGTATGTATAAATTGTTTGGAAAAACAGGCTTATATGTATTTACTGCGTTTAGTACGATTCTAGCTAATATTCAAGTGTGTAAATGTGTTGATATTTTTGGTGTGTCTACTACTGCGGGGAATGTGTTATATGCAGCAACTTTTTTGATTACAGACATTTTGTCAGAAAAACACGGAAAGAAAAGTGCCAGAAAAGCAGTTTGGATAGGTCTTTCAGTAACGATTCTCTGGATTATTGGAACACAAGGAACCTTGCATCTTACACCAAATGCAAGTGACTGGATTACACCAGCTTTAGAGCAGGTATTTGGATTAGTGCCAAGAGTGGCTATTTCCAGTTTAATTGGTTATGTATTATCCCAGTCTATTGATGTGGCAATTTACCATTTTATCTGGGACAAATGTGGACATACTGAAAAATACTTGTGGCTTCGTAACAATGGTTCTACATTAGTCAGCCAGCTTGTCGATACAGTGGTGTTTACCACATTGGCATTCTGGGGAAGCTATCCAACAAAGGTATTTATCAGCATTTTGCTTACTACATATTTATTTAAGGCAATCGTTGCTCTGTTAGATACACCATTTGCTTATATTGCCAGAAAGATAACTCCAGTGGAAGAGACGGAATAGTTATTGTTCCTGTTCACAGGTAGTACTTTGCACTTGCTGCAAAGTACGTAAGAACAAGTAGTGGCAGAGAAGAATCCAGCCTTTCGCCGAAGGCGAATAATAAATAGGCTGGATTCCGTTACAGTTTGCACCGTAGGTGTGAAATGTAACACTTGAATATTTTTACAGTTTATGAGATAATAAAATTGTTACTATGATAAGTATATACAGTTAAATAAGGAGGATAAAATGAAAAAGAGGATTTGGAAAAGTGCAGCTATTGGTATTGGAACAACAGCTCTTGCGGCGGTGTTTACATTATTTGGGAAAATTGATGTTAATGCGGCAACAGCAGCAACAAACATTACACAAACAGGAGGTACTTCTTCTAGTATCAAGGTAGAATGGACAGGAGGTTTGGATGATAGCCAATACTCTGTTCAAATGTCAGAAGATCAGAAAAACTGGTATAAAATGGAAAATACTTCATCAAACAGTTGCTATATTTATAGTGGAATTTCAGCAGGAAAAACGTATTATTTAAAAGTGATTACAACTGCAAAAGATGGTACTACTGCAGAGAGTATGCCAATAGATGTAGTTTCTGCACCATCCACTGCACCTGCAAATTGCCAATGGACAGATTCAACTACCTCCAGTGTAACCCTAAAATGGGATGCTGTAGAAGGAGCAAATTGTTATGGTTTGGAGAAGGGTTCCGGAAATAACAATAAGGAAACAACAGAAGGATTGACTTATACTATAAAAGGATTAAGCGATACATTTTATGATTATATAAGTGTGAGTGCGGGCAGAAAGTCTTCCAGTGGTTATGTTGCTTGGGGGGAAAGGGATAATACTGTTTATAGTGTAAAAACGATTCCTGGAAAGGTAACAGGGATTAAGAAAAACTATTGGCATACATATAATAAAAAGACTTCTTCTTTGTGGCTTGATTACAATAAAGTTAAAAATGCAAGTGGGTATCAGTTTAAAGTTTACAATACAAAGAATAAATTATTGGGAACTTATGAGAGTACTTCTGATTGGATTGTTATTAGAGATTTATCTGGTAGAAGCTGTGCAAAAGTCAAAGCACGTCCTTATATTAAGATAGGAGACAAAAAGAAATATGGTGCATGGACTTCTGAAAAATGGATTGTTCCAGATGTATATGGAAAGTATACAACAACATCCGGAAAGATCAAGATAGATTGGGAGAAGGTAACAGGAGCAACAGGATATGATATTTATGTAAAGACAGACCGGAACGGACTGTTTAAGAAAGTGGCATCTGTGAAAGGAACAAAAACTTCTTATGTTCTCAAAAAATTTAAGGGAGCAAAGATTAGCAAATCAAAGACCTATTATGTTTCAGTAGAAGCTAAGAAGAAAGTTGGCAAGAAGACTTATAAAAGTTCTTCTAAATAAAGTAAGAGTTCAGCCGGGTTCATTCATAAAGTGCCAGAATATACAAATTGACTTAAAATATACTTTTCGACTGGACACTTTATTTCATGAATGGCGTTAAGCACATAAAAGTATATGCACAAATTGCCCTCTATGAGCAAGCTCAATCGTGCAATTTGCACATATACTTTTACCCAGCTGAACTGTTACCAAATAAATAACAGACAATGGAAAGAGGGAGCATCACAGGTGTTGAGGCTCCTTCTTGGTTTATAACTTAATTCTACCTGAATAGTTACAATTAAGTTTTATAGTGGATAAATATAAATGAATGAGAAAGGATAGAGACTATGAGTGAACAGACAAAGAATTTAACTTTATTGGGAAACCAGAAGGTGGCATATCCTGCCGATTATGCCCCAGAGGTGTTAGAAACTTTTGATAATAAACACCCTGAAAATGATTATTTTGTAAAATTTAATTGTCCGGAATTTACCAGTTTGTGCCCAATTACCGGACAGCCGGATTTTGCTACGATATATATTTCTTATATACCAGATGAAAAAATGGTAGAGAGCAAATCCCTTAAGCTGTATTTATTTAGTTTTCGGAATCATGGTGATTTTCATGAGGACTGTGTGAATATTATTATGAAGGATTTGATTCAATTAATGAATCCGAAATATATTGAAGTCTGGGGAAAATTCCTTCCAAGAGGGGGGATTTCTATTGATCCATATTGTAATTATGGAAGACCTGGAACAAAATGGGAAGAGATGGCATGGAAACGTTTGTCAGAACATGACTGTTATCCGGAAAAGATAGATAATCGGTAACTATTCATGGTTTTGAAACATTACGATAATTGGTAAAAGGAGTTGGTATAATGAAAGCATTAGTGTTGTCCAGTGGAGGTGTGGATAGTACCACTTGTCTTGCCATGGCAGTGGAAGAGTATGGAAGAGAAAATGTGGTTTCTTTATCCATTACTTATGGACAAAAACATAAGAAAGAACTAGAGTCAGCAGAAAAAATAGCAGAATATTATAAGGTAGAACATGAATGTCTGGATTTAGCAAAGATTTTTTCTTATAGTAACTGTTCCTTGCTGGAACATTCTGGGAAAGAGATTGCCAAGGAAAGTTATGCAAAACAGTTGGAGAAAACAGAGGGGAAACCAGTAGAGACCTATGTACCATTCCGAAATGGGTTATTCTTATCCTCTGCCGCAAGTATTGCATTAGCAAAAGATTGTCAGGTTATTTATTATGGTGCCCATAGGGATGATGCGGCAGGAAATGCTTATCCAGATTGCAGTGAAGCTTTTCAAAATGCTATGAAGACTGCCATTTTTGAAGGAAGTGGTGGGCAGCTTACTCTGCTTGCACCATTTATTTTGGCAACAAAAGCAGAGGTGGTAAAGAAAGGATTGGAATTAAAAGTACCATATGAATTGACATGGAGTTGTTATGAAGGAAATGAAAAACCTTGTGGCTGTTGTGGTACTTGTCTGGATAGAAGGGAAGCATTTCTGGCAAATGGAGTAGAGGATCCTGCGATTTCTTGACAATTACTTATCTAAACTGTAACTGTTCAGAACCATGAACAGTTATGTTCTAAACCCATGAAAATTCGCCTTCGGCGAAAGGCTTAGAACAATCAAAATATACATCTTGCTACATAAACACGCAGTAAATGCGTGTTTCTACCTGAATAGTTACCCTAAACTACATAAAAAAAGGAACGAGAGTGGGATCAATCGTTCCTTTTATTTTTCTTTAAATTCTAGTACTCCAATGAGAACAGTCAATTACTTTTGTAGCCCAATCTTCATAGAAATCTGGTTCGTGGCAGATAAGGAGGATACTTCCTTTGTACGCTTTTAAGGCACGTTTTAATTCCTCCTTTGCGTCTACATCCAAATGGTTGGTTGGCTCATCCAAAAGAAGAATATTAGTTTCTACATTGATAAGCTTACACAAACGGACTTTGGCTTGCTCTCCACCACTAAGCACCCGCACCTGACTTTCAATGTGTTTGGTAGTAAGACCACATTTTGCAAGAGCAGAGCGGACTTCGTATTGTGTATAAGATGGGAATTCTTTCCAAATTTCCTCAATACAAGTATTGTTCTTCATACCAGACATTTCCTGTTCAAAATAACCAGTATATAAATAATCACCAAGGACAACCCGGCCGGAAATAGGAGGAGTAATACCAAGAATACTCTTTAATAATGTAGTTTTACCAATTCCATTGGCACCAGTAAATACAAGTTTTTCTCCACGCTCCATAGTCAGATTAATTGGTCTGGAAAGAGGTTCATCATAGCCAATTATAAGATTTTCTGCATGAAAAATAGTTTTTCCGGCAGCTCTTGCTTCTTTAAAATGAAATTCCGGCTTTGGTTTTTCTTTTGCAAGTTCAATCATATCCATTTTATCAAGTTTCTTTTGCCGGGACATAGCCATGTTCCGGGTGGAAACACGGGCTTTATTTCTTGCAACAAAATCTTTCAGCTCTTTAATTTCCTGCTGTTGTCTTTCGTATGCAGCTTCCAGTTGAGCTTTCTTTACTGCATAAACCTCTTGGAATTTATCATAATCACCTACATAGCGGTTTAATTCCTGATTTTCCATGTGGTAGATAAGATTTACCACACTATTTAGAAAAGGAATATCATGGGAAATCAAAATAAAGGCATTGTCATATTCCTGCAAGTATCTTTGCAGCCAATGAATATGTTCTGCATCTAAATAGTTGGTAGGCTCGTCAAGAAGCAGGATATCCGGCTTCTCAAGGAGAAGTTTGGCAAGTAAAATCTTGGTACGCTGTCCTCCGCTAAGTTCTGTTACATCCCGTTCTAATCCAATATCATTTAATCCTAACGCTTTTGCAACTTCTTCTATTTTTGAATCAATGTTATAAAAATCATGAGCATCTAATAAATCCTGAATATTACCAAATTCGTCCATCATTGCAGTGAGTTCATCTTCGTCTGCTTCTGCCATTTTGCCACAAAGTTCATTAGAGCGTTTTTCTAATTCAAATAAAAATGCAAATGCGGTTTTTAAAACATCCCGGATTGTCATACCTTTTTCCAAAACCGCATGTTGGTCTAAATAACCAACCCGCACATTTTTTGCCCATTCTACTTTCCCTTCATCTGGCATAAGTTTACCAGTAACAATGTTCAAGAAAGTAGACTTTCCTTCTCCGTTTGCTCCAATAAGCCCAATATGTTCTCCTTTCAATAAACGAAAGGATACATCATCAAAAATTGCCCGGTCGCCAAACCCGTGGCTCAAATGTTCAACATTTAAAATCATAAGTTTTCTCCTTTGCTTATCCTTATTTGCTTGGATATTTTATCATTATAACAAATGTTAGAAAACTTGGAAAGTAAAAAAAGAGAAGTTTTACTTGCAATTTATATTTCATTGTATTATAATAGCTTTCAGAACAACGGTGTTCTTAAAAAGGGGCGAATTGTACTCTTTATTAAGAATATCGTTTTTTTTGGCTCTATATTAGAAGAAAGGATTCTAAATAGATAATTTTTTGAGGTAAAAAAGCCAAAAATTGGTATTGAAAAAGTCTACTAACAATCATATAATGACGATTGGGCATAACTGTTCATGCTTCTGAACAGTTGCGATTGGACAATAAAGAGAAAAGAAAGGAATGTGTTGCAATGGAAGAATGTAAGAGAAATACACAGGGTTTATATGATCCGAGATGGGAGCATGATAACTGCGGTATTGGTGCAGTAGTAAACCAGAAGGGTATCAAAACACATGAAACAGTGGAAAATGCGTTAAAAATCGTGGAGAATTTAGAGCATCGTGCAGGAAAAGATGCTACAGGAAAAACTGGTGATGGTGTTGGTATTTTATTGCAGATTTCACACAAATTCTTTAGTGAAGCTGCAAAGAAAGCAGACATTTCTATTGGAAAAGAAAGAGAATATGGTATTGGTATGTTCTTTTTGCCACAAAATGAGCTGAGCAGAAGACGTGCCATGAAGAGATTTGAAATTATTGTGGAGAAAGAAAATTTAGACTTTCTTGGATGGCGAGAAGTACCAGTACAAAAAGAAGTATTAGGGCAGACTGCTCTTGATTGTATGCCTTGTATTATGCAAGCCTTTATTAAGAAACCAAACAATATAAAGAAAGGCTTGGATTTTGATAGAAAATTATATATTGTAAGAAGACAGTTTGAGAATTCTTCCAATGAAGATACGTATGTAGTTTCCCTATCCAGCAGAACCATCGTATACAAGGGAATGTTTCTGGTAGACCAGCTTCGTTCCTTCTTTCTTGATTTACAGAATCCTGCTTACGAATCTGCCATTGCATTAGTACATTCCAGATTTAGTACCAATACACAGCCAAGCTGGCGGAGAGCACATCCAAACCGCTTTATTGTGCATAATGGAGAGATTAATACAATTGCCGGAAATGCAGATAAGATGCATGCCCGTGAAGAGACTATGGAATCAGAATATTTAAAGGGAGAAATGCACAAAGTTCTTCCTGTTATTGATGTAAGTGGTTCCGATTCGGCAAGATTAGACAATTCATTAGAATTCCTTGTAATGAGTGGGATGGAATTACCTCTCGCAGTTATGATTGCAATTCCAGAGCCTTGGGCAAATGATAGAAGTATGAGCCGTGAAAAACAGGAATTTTATCAGTATTATGCAACCATGATGGAGCCATGGGATGGTCCTGCCTCTATATTATTCTCGGATGGGGATATTATGGGTGCTGTACTTGACCGTAATGGATTACGTCCTTCCAGATATTATATTACAGATGATGGAAATATCATTCTTTCTTCCGAAGTGGGAGTTTTGGATATTCCAGAAGAGAAGATTGTCAAGAAAGAACGTCTTCGTCCTGGTAAGATGCTGTTGGTAGATACTGTAAAGGGCGAATTAATTGATGATGATACCATAAAGGAAAAATATGCAAAGAGACAGCCTTATGGTGAGTGGTTAGATAACAATTTAGTAAATTTAAAAGATTTAAAGATTCCAAATAAAAAAGTTGAAGAGTATAGTGAAGAAGAAGGAAATAAGCTTAGAAAGGCATTTGGCTATACTTATGAAGAATGTATGAATAGTATTTTAAATATGGCTATGAATGGTGCAGAACCAATTGCAGCGATGGGTAGAGATACACCACTGCCACCATTGTCTAAGCGTCCACAGCCATTGTTTAATTACTTTAAACAGTTATTTGCACAGGTGACAAATCCACCAATTGATGCATTACGGGAGAAAGTAGTAACTGCTACAACGGTTTATATTGGAACAGCAGGAAATATTTTAAAGGAACAGGAAGAAAACTGTAACGTATTAAAGATAGAGAATCCAATCTTAACCAATACAGATTTACTTAAGATTAAAATGATGAAGGTCAAAGGCTTTAAGGTAGAAGTAATTCCAATTACTTATTATACAGAAACCTCTCTTGAAAAAGCCATTGACAGAGTTTGTATGGAAGCTGACCGTGCATACAAAGATGGTGCGAATGTGCTTATCCTGTCTGACAGGGGAGTAGACGAATACCATGTAGCAATTCCTTCACTGCTTGCAGTATCTGCAGTACAACAGCATTTAGTAAAAACAAAGAAGAGAACACGTTTATCTTTAATTTTGGAAAGTGCAGAGCCTAGAGAAGTACATCATTTTGCTACCTTGCTTGGATTTGGTGCAAGTGCGATTAACCCTTACCTTGCATTGGATACCATTGCAGAAATGGTAAATAATGATTTGCTGGATAAAGATTATTATGCGGCAGTAGATGATTATACACATGCCATTACAAAAAGTATTGTAAAAATTGGTTCTAAAATGGGTATTTCCACAATTCAGTCATACTTAGGTTCCCGAATCTTTGAGGCTATTGGAATTAGTGAAGATGTCATTAACCGTTATTTTTCTGATGTGGTAAGCCGTGTTGGAGGTATTGGCATAGCTGAAATTGAAAAACAGATTGAAACCTTGCACACACAGGCATTTGATCCGCTAGGACTTGGTACAGATAATACATTAGAAAGTAGTGGAAACCATAAGTCAAGAAGTGGAAAAGAAGAGCATTTGTATAATCCACAGACAATTTATTTATTACAGAAAGCAACAAGAGAAGGCAGTTATGAAATATTTAAAGAGTATTCTGCTAAGATGGATCAAGAGGAAAGTGAAACCAATCTTCGTGGACTTATGGATTTCAATTATCCAGAAACAGGAGTTCCAATTGAAGAAGTGGAGAGCGTAGATTCTATTGTAAAACGTTTTAAGACTGGAGCAATGTCTTATGGTTCTATCTCCAAAGAAGCACATGAGACAATGGCAATCGCAATGAACCGCTTAGGTGGCAAATCAAACAGTGGTGAAGGTGGAGAAAGTCTGGAACGTCTTGCTACAAAGGGGCAGGCAGAAGACAGATGTTCTGCAATTAAACAGGTAGCATCGGGACGTTTTGGTGTGACTTCCCAATATTTGGTAAGTGCCGATGAAATCCAGATTAAGATGGCACAAGGTGCGAAACCTGGTGAGGGTGGACATCTTCCAGGAAAGAAAGTATATCCATGGATTGCAGAATGTAGAAATTCTACAACAGGTGTAGGGTTAATTTCCCCACCACCACACCATGATATCTATTCCATTGAAGATTTGGCTCAATTGATTTATGATTTAAAGAATGCCAATAAAGATGCAAGAATTTCCGTAAAATTGGTATCAGAAGCAGGTGTTGGAACAATTGCAGCAGGTGTTGCAAAAGCAGGAGCAGAGGTTGTTTTAGTATCTGGTTTCGATGGAGGAACCGGTGCAGCTCCAGAAAGTTCTATTCATAATGCTGGACTTCCTTGGGAACTTGGTCTTGCAGAGACACATCAGTCACTTATGTTAAACGACCTTCGTTCAAAGGTAGTAATTGAAACGGATGGAAAACTTATGGATGGACGTGATGTGGCTGTAGCAGCAATTCTTGGTGCAGAAGAATTTGGTTTTGCAACGGCTCCATTGGTAACCATGGGTTGTGTAATGATGCGTGTATGTAACTTAGATACTTGCCCAGTTGGTATTGCTACACAAAATCCAGAGCTTCGTAAACGTTTTACTGGAAAACCAGAATATGTAGAGAATTTCATGCGTTTTGTAGCTCAGGAATTAAGAGAATATATGGCTAAATTAGGTGTTCGTACTGTAAATGAATTGATTGGTAGAACCGATTTACTGAAAAAGAAGGAAAATCTTTCCGAAAGAGGAGCAGCGATTGATTTATCAAAGATTTTGGATACCACTTATGCTCATGCCAAGAACCGTTACTTCAATCCTGCTGATAAATACAACTTTGAATTGGAAAAAACAATGGATGAGAAGGTGTTATTAAAGGATTTGGCTGCTAAGATTGCGAAGAAACAGGAAGCCAAAGTAAAAGTGCATGTAAATAACCTGAATCGTACATTAGGAACCATTTTAGGTTCAGAAATTACCAAAAAGCTTGGAACAAGTGTAAAAGAAGATACTTATACCATTGAATGTGAAGGCAGTGGTGGACAAAGTTTTGGAGCATTTATCCCAAGCGGATTGACCCTTCGTCTTACAGGAGATTGTAATGACTACTGTGGTAAAGGATTATCCGGTGGTAAGATTGTAGTAACCGCTCCTAAAAATGCGAAATTTAAGGCAGATGAAAATATTATCATTGGAAATGTAGCATTTTATGGTGGAACTACAGGTAAGGCTTACATCAACGGTGTGGCTGGCGAACGTTTCTGTGTAAGAAACTCTGGTATTACAGCCGTTGTAGAAGGCGTTGGTGACCATGGTTGTGAATATATGACTGGAGGACGTGTAGCAGTACTTGGTAATACCGGTAAGAACTTTGCGGCTGGTATGAGTGGCGGAGTTGCTTATGTATTAGATGAAAACAATGATTTCTATTTGAAAGTAAATAAAGAATTAGTCTCTGTGGAGGATGTGGAAGAACAGTCAGATGTGCAGGAATTAAAATCCATGATAGAGGCACATGTTGAGGAGACAAACTCTGAGAAGGGTAAGGAAATTTTGAAGCATTTTGATGAGTATTTACCAAAATTCAAGAAAATTATTCCTCATGATTACAGAAGTGTTATGCATACTATTCATGCAATGGAGGAAAAAGGATATTCAAGAGAACAAGCAGAAATTGAAGCATTTTATGTGAATGTTGGTAAGTAAGGAGGACATGACATGGGAAAAACAGGTGGATTTTTGGAATATGAAAGAAAAGGTAATCCAGCGGAAAAACCATTAGACAGAATCAAGCACTATAATGAATTTCATGAACATATGGATGAAGCTTCAAGAAAAGAGCAGGCAGCCAGATGTATGGAATGTGGTGTACCATTTTGTCAGGCTGGCATGATGATTGGAGGCATGTCGGCTGGATGTCCTTTGAATAACTTAATACCAGAGTGGAACGATTTAGTTTATCAGGGAAATTATGAAAAAGCATTAACAAGATTAAAAAAGACAAATAATTTTCCGGAGTTTACATCCAGAGTATGTCCTGCTTTATGTGAAGCAGCTTGTACCTGTGGGTTGAACGGATCGTCGGTTTCTGTAAAAGAAAATGAAAATAGTATTATTGAATATGGATATGAAAATGATTTGATTGTTGCGAATCCTCCAAAAGTCCGTACAGGAAAAAAAGTTGCAGTTATAGGTTCTGGTCCTTCTGGACTTGCAGTTGCAGATCAGTTAAATAAGAGAGGACATAAAGTAACCGTATTTGAGAGAGAAGACAGAGCTGGTGGGCTTTTGATGTACGGTATTCCAAACATGAAATTAGAAAAACATGTAATTGAACGCAGAGTAAACCTTATGAAAGAAGAAGGTGTAGAATTTGCCCTTGGCCAGGATGTTGGAAATGATGTATCGGCAAAGAATATTATGGCAGAATATGATAGTGTGGTTTTGGCATGTGGTGCTTCTAATCCTAGAGATATCCAGGTGCCGGGAAGAGATGCAAATGGAATTTATTTTGCAGTAGATTTCCTAAAATCAACTACCAAGAGTTTGCTGGCAGAGCCTTCCTTGAAAGAAGGAAGTTATATTGATGCAAAGGGAAAACATGTGTTGATTATTGGTGGTGGAGATACTGGTAACGACTGTGTGGGAACTTCCATCCGCCATGGTGCAAAATCTGTAACACAGCTTGAAATGATGCCAAAACTTCCAGATTGCAGAACTGAAAAGAATCCTTGGCCGGAATGGCCTCGTGTTTGCAAGACAGATTATGGACAGGAGGAAAGCATTGCTGTATTTGGTCAGGATCCAAGAATTTATCAGACTACAGTAAAAGAATTTGTAAAGGATAAAAAAGGCAATGTTACAAAAGCAATTTGTGTAAAGCTGGAGAGTGTATTTGATAAAAAAGTCGGACGTAATGTGATGCAGGAAGTAAAAGACAGTGAATTTGAGGTAAAAGCAGACCTCGTTTTGATTGCTGCCGGATTTTTAGGAACACAAGTATATATTGCAGATGCATTTGGGGTAAAATTAAACCAAAGAACAAATGTAGAGACACCAGCAGGTTCTCACGCTACTAATGTGCCAAATGTATTTGTGGCAGGAGATATGCATAGAGGACAGTCTTTGGTTGTATGGGCAATTCGTGAAGGCCGTGATGCTGCAAGAGAAGTAGATGAACATTTAATGGGATATACTAATTTACAATAATCAAGGAATTAAAATAGAAAGGGAACACTGCGGAATGCAGGGTTCCCTTTTACTTTTGACTAATAAAGCTTATAAAAAGTAAAAGAAAATCCTTTTCATAATTTGGAAGTTGTTTTATAATGGGATGTGGAATAAAAGGTTATTGCAGGGTAACAGTTCAGGTAGTCCCTGCACACCTTGCTGTGCAGGCACCACAGGTGTAAACAGTAACAATAAAACGTCAGAGAATAAAGGAGAAGTATTATGAAAGGTAAACGAGGATATCCAGCAGTTTTGCGATATGCAATGATGTTTTGTGTGATTTTTTGCTTATGTGTGCTGGGAGGGTGTAGTGGCACAGAGAATAATGTGAAAGAAACCAAGACACCAGTTGCAAAGACCAAAACTCCAAAGAAGGGGGAAATTGTAACAGATTCCACTGAAATTATCGCTATGGCAGGCTCTATAGTGGAGAAGATGACTTTGGAAGAAAAAATAGGACAGATGTTTGTTGTGCATTTGGAACAACTTGACAAAAGTGAGGGCGGTTATTTTGAATTCCGCCAATTTACAAATAATATGGCAGATACTTTGAAAAAATATCCAGTTGGAGGAATTATTTTATTTGCGAGGAATATAGAAGCTATAGACCAAACTAAGACTTTAATTGAAGAAGCACAAAAGAATACAAAGGTGCCATTGTTTATTGCTGTAGATGAAGAGGGGGGCAGTGTAGCCCGTATTGGAAACAATAGTAATATGCATACAACATCCTTTCCTGTCATGGAAGAAATTGGAGCAATGAACGATGAAGATTATGTATATAATATGGGTGTTACAATCGGAAAAGAGATTAAAGAATTAGGTTTTAATCTGAATTTTGCACCAGTGGCAGATGTAAAGACAAACGAATATAACACAGAGATTGGGGATAGAGCATTTGGCAGCGATGCTAAAGTGGTTTCCAAAATGGTTAAACAAGTGGTCAATGGATTACAGGATCAAAATGTAAGTGCTACTTTAAAGCATTTTCCAGGACATGGCAGTGTTTCGGGGGATTCCCATACCAGCCCTGTAAATGCAGATACTGACTTGTTAGGACTTCGCAGTACAGAATTTAAACCATTTCAGGCAGGAATTGACGTTGGAGTGGATTTTGTAATGATTTCTCATATTTCCATTAGTAAAGTAACAGAAAATACAGTACCAGCAACTATGTCAAAGCTGGTGATTCAAAATATGCTAAGGCAGGAATTGGGATTTTCAGGGATTATTATTACAGATGCAATGGATATGGGAGCCATTACAAAGAAATATAAGCCGGGAGATGCAGCAGTAAAAGCTATTCAGGCAGGCATAGATATTGTCCTTATGACGCCCGATTTAGAAGAAGCATATCAGGCTGTATATGATGCTGTAAAAGCAGGAGAAATCACAGAAAAACAAATTACAGAATCTGTGCAAAGAATTATAGAAACAAAAATTCGTAGAGGTATTATTTTAAGCAATACAGACTTACTATAAAAGTTGGTGATTGTGTTACTGTTACCAGAACTTGATATGATTGTAAAAAAACAGTTGCGATTATTCTATGGATTGTTATAATAAATAGTAGAAGATATTTTGTTACTGTTCACACCTATGGTGCTAACAGTAACGATATTTTTAAATATATGCTTAAAGAAATAAGAGGACAAGAAGTCATGCTTTATTGTCCCCTTTTAAATGTAACACAGGCTAAAATGAGAAATAGCCAGTAACAGTTCAGGTAGGTCTTGCACACTCTGCTGTGCAAGACCGTAAAAAAGACTAAAACAGGATTGGAATTGGGCAATTTATAATGCGAAGCTTGCCCAATTCCGTAACAGTTTAGCCCTCGGCTGAACTGTTACAATAGCCGTTTTGTGGCATAGAACTTGGTACAGATGTAAGAAGGTAATAAAAGTGCCTTCTGCTAGACCTATTAAAATGTAAAGGGATGAAAATATGAGTGATTTTACAGACGAAAAAGTAGACTTGGGATTACATGAAGAATGTGGTGTTTTTGGTGTGTATGACTTTGATGGTCAGGATGTTGCATCTTCTGTTTATTATGGATTGTTTTCACTGCAGCACAGAGGGCAGGAAAGTTGTGGTATTGCAGTAAGTGATACCAATGGTCCTAAGGGGCAGGTGGATTCCTGTAAAGGAATGGGACTGGTGAATGAAGTATTTGATGCTGAAAAATTGGAAAAACTAAAAGGGGATATTGGAGTTGGGCATGTGCGATATTCTACCGCAGGTGCCAGCAGTAACTTCAATACCCAGCCGTTGGTATTAAACTATATCAAAGGTACTCTGGGGCTTGCTCATAATGGTAATCTGGTAAATGCATTGGAACTTCGTGAAGAGTTAGAATTGACAGGTGCTATTTTCCAGACAACCATTGATTCTGAGGTAATTGCTTACTATATAGCGAGAGAGAGACTAAAAACCCCAACCGTAGAAGAAGCGGTAAAAAATGCCATGGGCAGAATAAAGGGAGCATATTCCCTGATTGTCATGAGTCCAAGAAAATTAATAGGAGCCAGAGATCCTTTTGGTTTTCGCCCATTGTGTATCGGAAAGAGGGACAATGCATATTTCCTTACATCTGAGACTTGTGCATTAGATGCAGTAGGTGCAGAATTTGTAAGAGATGTAGAACCAGGAGAGATTGTAACTATTAGTCCTGAATATGGAATTCAGTCAGATAAGTCTTTGTGCCAGAGCAAACATGCAAGATGTATTTTTGAATATATTTATTTTTCCAGAGCAGATAGTTATTTGGATGGTGTCAGTGTGTATAATTCAAGAATAATGGCAGGAAAGATTCTGGCAGAACAACATCCAGTAGAAGCAGATATTGTAGTTGGTGTTCCAGAATCCGGAAATGTTGCTGCAATGGGATATTCTTTGCAGTCTGGAATTCCGTACGGTACTGCATTTGTAAAAAATAATTATATTGGAAGAACTTTTATAAAACCAAAGCAGTCTGTCCGGGAATCGGCAGTAAAGATTAAGCTAAATGCTTTACGTGAGGTTGTAAATGGTAAGCGTGTGGTTATGGTGGATGATTCTATTGTGAGAGGAACAACTTGTGCAAGAATTATTGGAATGTTAAAACAGGCAGGAGCTACAGAAGTACATGTAAGAATTAGTTCACCACCATTTTTATATCCTTGTTATTTTGGTACAGATGTGCCTTCCAGTGATCAATTGATTGCATATAATAAGTCAGTAGAAGAGATTCGCGAAATGATAGGAGCAGATAGCTTAGGATATTTAGATAAAGATCGTCTTCATGAGTTACTTGGTGGACAAACAGGTTATTGTGATGCTTGCTTTAGTGGAAACTATCCGGTAGAGCCTCCAAAACAAGATATCCGTGGAGATTATGAGAAGTAGGAAAAAAGTTTGCTGGTTACAACAGAAAAAGTATAAACGATTAAAACAGGAAAGGAATTGGGCAATTTACATGCGAAGCTTGCCCAATTCCGTAACAGCTCAGCCCTCGGCTGAACTGTTCGATGAAAGGAGAATAACATGAGTACAGATAGATATACAAGCCCGTTATCAGAAAGATATGCAAGTAAGGATATGCAATATATTTTTTCGCAGGATATGAAATTTAAAACATGGANAAAGCTTTGGATTGCATTGGCAGAAGCAGAACATGAACTGGGGCTTAATATTACGCAGGAACAAATTGATGAGTTAAAAGAGCATCAGGATGATATCAACTATGAAGTTGCAAAAGAAAGAGAGAAATTAGTACGTCATGATGTAATGTCCCATGTATATGCTTATGGAACCCAATGTCCAAAGGCAAAGGGAATTATNCATTTAGGAGCAACTTCTTGCTATGTTGGTGATAATACAGATGTTATCATTATGACAGAGGCTTTAAAATTAGTAAAAAAGAAATTAGTGAATATTATTAACGAATTGTCTAAATTTGCAATGGAATATAAAGGATTACCTACTTTGGCATTTACTCATTTTCAGCCGGCACAGCCAACAACCGTAGGAAAAAGAGCTGCTCTTTGGTTAATGGAGTTAAAGATGGATTTGGAAGATGTGGATTATGTTCTGGAGAACATGAAACTGTTGGGATGTAAAGGAACTACTGGAACACAAGCAAGTTTTAAAGAATTGTTTGATGGAGACACCGAAAAAATTCAACAGGTAGATAAACTTATTGCAAAGAAGATGGGATTTAAAGAAACATTCCCTGTTTCTGGACAAACATATTCCAGAAAATTAGATACCAGAGTAGTAAATGTGTTAGCTGGAATTGCAGCCAGTGCCCATAAGTTTTCAAATGATATTCGTTTGCTACAGCACCTAAAAGAAGTAGAAGAACCATTTGAAAAGAATCAGATTGGATCTTCTGCCATGGCATACAAGAGAAATCCGATGAGAAGTGAGAGAATTGCGTCTTTAGCAAGATTTGTTATGGTAGATGCTATGAATCCTGCCATCACTTCTGCAACCCAGTGGTTTGAAAGAACATTGGACGATTCTGCAAATAAAAGATTAAGTGTTCCAGAAGCATTTTTGGCAATTGATGGTATTTTAGACTTATATTTAAATGTTGTGGATGGATTAGTAGTATATCCAAAAGTAATTGAAAAAAGACTTATGTCTGAATTGCCATTTATGGCAACAGAGAATATTATGATGGATGCTGTAAAGGCAGGAGGAGACCGTCAGGAATTGCATGAAAAAATTCGTACTTTGTCTATGCAGGCTGGTAAAAATGTAAAAGAAGAAGGCTTAGACAATAATCTACTTGAATTGATTGCTGCAGATCCTGCATTTAATATGACATTGGAAGAGTTGCAAAAAACAATGGATCCAAAGAAATATACCGGACGTTCAGAAGAACAGGTAGAAGAGTTTATTCATAATGTAATTAAGCCGATATTAGAAGAGAATAAAGATTTACTTGGACTAACAGCCGAAATTAATGTATAATTATGTAGTGTATAGTATAAAGTAAAGGGAAGAGCCGCATNAAGATAAGACTTGATGCTTAATGCGGCAGTNCCATTTACAAATTCAGCAGAACCCCCAAAGGAAAGCTTTATTTTATAAAAGTCATAGGATGCTATGTTTTTTATAAAGTAAAGCTATAGAATGACTATAGAATGTGTAAGACGAGGAAATGGGGGGATACACCATGGAGATAAAACGTATTCCAATCATACATGCCACAGAAGGTATGATTCTAGGGGAAGATGTATATACAGATGCGGATAAGCTTATTGTGACTTGCAACACAGTTTTAAATAATGTAGTTATTCAAAAAATAAAGAAGTATGGTGTTTTTCACATTTGGGTATATGAAAAGGAGTGGGAAGAAGCAACCATCGAAGAGGAAATAGAGGCAAAAGATATATATCTGCATAAAGAGAAGCTTCGGAACAGCCAGGATTTTAATGCTTTTAAGCATGACTTTGAGAAGTCTATTAATGGATTGAAGAAAACCTTTGGCAGAATTTTGGGGGACACTGGACTAGAGGAAACAGAAGAATTACTAGGCAGGGTTAATGCTATGGTAAAACATGGGCATGGAACTTTGCATATTATGGACATGCTCAATTGTATGAGAGAGTATGATGATGTAACTTATGCCCATAGTATTAGTGTTGGTTTATTATGCCGTTTAATTGGTGAATGGTTAAAATGTCCAGAAAATGAATTGCAGGAATTGACACTGGCTGGTCTGGTACATGATATTGGGAAATTACAGATTTCCAATAGTATTATATCAAAACCGGGGAAATTAACTAGTCAAGAATATAAAATTATTCAAACACATCCCAAACTTGGTTATAGTATTTTACAAGATAAGGACTTTGATGAGAGAGTGAAATTGGCAGCACTTATGCATCATGAACGTTGTGACGGAAGTGGATATCCATTTCAACTGCCATCTGAAAAAATTGATTATTGGAGCAAGATAGTGTCTATAGCAGATGTTTATGATGCAATGACAGCGGATCGCTCTTATCGGAAAGGAATGTGTCCATTTGAGGTATTAGAAATTTGGCAGAAAGATGGATTTATGAAATATGATCCTGGATTGCTTATGATGTTTATGGAAAAGACGGCATATTCTTATATTAACTCTACAGTTCGTCTTTCTGATGGCAGAATTGGTGAAATTGTCAGTATACCAAAAGATGCATTAACAAGACCATTAGTACGGGTTGGAGAATATTTTGTAGATTTAAGTAAGCAAAAAGAGATTGTAATTCAACAAATAATATAGCTGAACTGTCATTGAAGATATAGAAATATAAAAACATGTAAAATTGTAACTTTACTTCTTGGGCAAGATGTAGTAGAATGAAAAGTGTTTGTTAGAATATGAAACGTAACTGTTCATGGTTTTGAACAGTTACCTTCTTAAACAAAAAAACAAGGAATGTCTATTATTAAGGCAGACTACAATTCAGGAGGAACAATACATATGGTAACAGCAATCGTAGGAGCTAACTGGGGCGATGAAGGAAAAGGTAAGATTACAGATATGCTTGGTCAGGAATCGGATATTATCGTTCGTTTCCAAGGCGGCAGCAATGCAGGTCATACAATTATCAATGATTATGGTAAGTTTGCACTACACTTATTGCCTTCCGGTGTATTTTATAATCATACCACCAGTATTATTGGGAATGGCGTAGCATTAAATATTCCTGATTTGGTAAAGGAAGTGAACAGTCTTGTAGAAAAAGGTGTACCAAGACCAAAGTTATATGTATCAGACAGGGCACAAATTGTTATGCCTTATCACATTTTATTTGATCAATATGAAGAGGAAAGACTGGCAGGTAAATCTTTTGGTTCTACAAAATCTGGAATTGCACCATTTTATTCCGACAAATATGCAAAGATAGGATTTCAGGTTTCAGAGTTATTTGAAGAAGAATCTGTATTAAGAGAGAAGCTGGAACGTGTATGTGTACAGAAAAATGTTATTTTGGAACATTTATACCATAAGCCGGCAATGGATGTAAATGAATTGTATAATACCTTAATGAAATATAAAGAGATGGTAGAACCATTTGTATGTGACACACATCAATTCTTACATGAAGCATTAGAAGAAGGAAAGAATATTTTATTAGAAGGACAATTGGGTTCTTTAAAAGATCCAGATTTTGGAATTTACCCAATGGTTACTTCATCTTCTACTTTAGCTGCATACGGAGCCATTGGTGCAGGTATTCCACCTTATGAGATTAAGAATATTGTTGTGGTAGTGAAAGCATATTCCAGTGCGGTAGGAGCAGGAGAATTTGTTAGTGAAATCCATGATAAGGAAGAAGCGGATGAATTAAGAAAACGTGGCGGCGATGGTGGCGAATATGGGGCTACAACAGGTCGTCCAAGAAGAATGGGATGGTTTGATTGTGTAGCTTCCCGTTATGGTTGTCGTATACAAGGTGCTACAGAAGTTGCATTTACGGTATTAGACGTGTTAGGTTATTTAGATGAAATACCAGTTTGTGTTGGCTATGAAATTGATGGTAAGGTAATCAAAGAATTTCCTACAACCAAAGATCTGAGAAAGGCAAAGCCGGTATATGAAGTATTGCCAGGATGGAAACAGGAGATTAAAGGAATACATGAGTATCAGGATTTACCGGAAAATTGTAGAAAATATATTGAATTTATAGAAAAAGAAATAGGAGTTCCAATTACAATGGTATCCAATGGACCAAATCGTAATGATATTATTTATCGCGGAATTCGGAAGAAATAAAAAAAGAAACCAGAATTTAGAGATATTTCTAGATTCTGGTTTCTTTGATATTCTCAATCCTCAATTATTCACGACTTATATTGCAGACCGCTGCTATCGCAGCTAGGAGCCGCTTGGCAGCGTCACCTGTCTGCAATCATCATCAATTGACCTATTAAGCATGACTAAGTCTTTATTTCTAAGCCTTCGGCTTACATAATACTTAGTTCATGCTTAAGGCCGTGAATAATCTCGGTCAATTATCTTTCTTTAAAAAAAGATAAAATAACTTCTATAAGTGCATCATTTTTATCTGGCATCATGAAACAGAAACGGAAATATTGGTTGTCAAGAAATGGAAATGTGGAACAGTTCCGGATCATAAGCCCCTTTCGTATTGCCGCATCGAAAATATCATCTGCGGTTACTGTTTCATCTAAGATACGAACTAAAACAAAGTTTGAGTTACAAGGATATAGTTTGAGGCTATTACATTGTGAAAGTGTATTACAAATTCGTTCACGTTCCTTGGAAATCAAAGTTCTGGTTTCCTGAATATATTCTTCATCGGAAAACATAATTTCTCCTGCAATAGCAGCAAGGCTGTTAATGGTCCAAGGATTTTTTTTGTGATTAATTTCGTGGATCAAGTCCTGATTGCCACAAATTGCATATCCTAGACGTAGTCCCGGAGCGGCAAAAAATTTGGAAATACCACGCAAAATAATTATGTTGTTGTAATATTCTGTTAAGGGAATGGAAGTAACAGCTTCCGGATTTGTGGCAAATTCCACATAAGTTTCGTCTACCATAACAAAAATATCTTTTTCCTTGCATATATCTAACATTTTGCGTAAATCTTTCTGGGAAATATACGAGGAGGTTGGGTTGTTTGGATTACAAAGCACCAGAAGATCCACATCTTTTGTCAGTTCTGTCTGTAAGGCAGAGAAATCCAGTTGGAAATTATCTTCTTCTTTTAGACGGAAATAATGACAACGACCACCATTAATTGTAATTTCTCTCTCATATTCAGAATAAGTAGGTCCAAGAATTAAGGCTTTCTTTGGACGTTTCATTTGGATTAGAACAGAGATTAGTTCGGTAGAGCCATTTCCTACAAGTATATTTTTGTAATCTGTATCTACATAAGTCCCAATTGCTTTTCTAAGGTCTGTATATTCTCTGTCTGGATAAGAGGTAATGGCATCTATGTGGGAAGAGAGACTGGTTTTAAGTTTAAAGGAAATCCCAAGAGGATTTACATTAGAAGAAAAGCTAATGATATCTTCTTTTTTAATGTTGTATTTTTTCTCAATTTTTTCTAAATCGCTTCCGTGAAAGTGTTCTTTATGTTTCATAATAAAATCTCCTTTTTTGGTTGAATAATGTTACTTAATAGTGTTATAATTAAAACAATAATAGAGGTATTGTATAAATGGCTAATGTCTAAGTGATAAATTTTAATAACAGTTACCATTATATAAAAAAAAAACAAGAGTGTCAAAATATGATGCGTATAATAGAGGATAAAAGGTAACAGTTAGCCTATGGCTTAACAGTTACGATAAAAGACAGGAATAAAAGTTTGTAGGTGGATAAATTGAAGGATAAGATTACAAGGTTATCAAGAGAACATTTTGAATACGAATTACCAGAGATTATCTGCTCTGAGGAAAAGATTAGCATTGCGGTAGAGATTGGAAAGATACATAAAGGAGTTTTAAGGTTAAGTAATAAAGAAGGAAGAAATATGAAGGGGTTAATATATTCTTCCTCTCATTTATTATGTCTAGAAATGGGCTCTTTTGATGGACGTGAAGTGGAGATTGGCTATGAATTCCAGGCAACAGATATTCGGACAAGGGATGTAATTCATGGGGCAATTAGTATTGTCAGCTCTTGTGGAGAAAAGGAGATTCCTTTTCAGGTAACGGTTTTAGAAAAATATGTGGAGGCTTCTTTTGGTGAGGTAAAGGACTTGTTTCATTTTGCCAATCTTGCAAAGATCAACTGGATAAAGGCAGTTGGCATTTTTAAATCCAAGGACTTTGAAGGGATTTTTCTTCGTAAGGACTTAGAAAATAAAATGTTATACCGCGGATTGTGTAAGAGTGATAATGCAGAGCAGGCATTGGAAGAATTTCTGGTTAGTATACAAAAGAAGAACATTCCTAAACTTTCTGTGTCAAAAGAGTTTTATAACTTTCAAGTGCGAAAAGAAGATGTTTCTGGGGAGGTCATGCTTCGTAAGGATACTTGGGGATATTTGGATATTGATGTATGGGCAAATCAGGAATTTTTAGAGATTAACCAGAAAAAATTGAATCAGGATTCCTTTATTGGGGATGAGGTAAAATTACAATTTCAAGTTAAGAATGAAAATCTAAGACCTGGAAAGAATTTTGCAAAGATTATGATAAAAGATATGTATCAGTATATAGAAGTACATATTGAGATGGAGAAACTGGTAAAACATATAGAAAGAGATTATGATGAAAGAAAGAGGAAACAGTACGAGATTGTTTTGACTAATAATTATATTAATTTCCGAAGTAATCGGATTGATACTATGGATTATATTGCAGAAACCCGTAATGCAGTTACCAAATTAGAGGCAATTGAGGCGGTAAAGAGAAATTTAGGGGAACTGGGATATTCCAGAAGATTAGATTTATACCAATTTCATCTATACATTGTGGAGGGGGCAGAAGAAAAGGCAAAGGCTATGTATGAGTCCCTGAAACAAGAAGAACATTTATTGCAGAAGAATACAGTAGTAGATTATTGCGGATTTTTATATTTGAGTGCATTATATACCAGAAGAAAAGAAGATTTACAGACAGCATTACAGGGGATCAAGGAGTGTTATAAACAACATCCAGATTGTTGGAGTCTTTTGTGGTTCCTTATCTTTTTGGATGAGAAATTAGACCAGAAGCCGGAAGAAAAATTAAAAGCAATCAAGGAACAGTATAATAGAGGGTGTAACAGTCCTGTACTTTATTATGAAGTTTGCAGTGTGTATGAGCAAGATCCTACTTTATTAATAGAGTTAGACTCATGCACTATACAAAGTTTTAATATGGGAGTAAAACAAGATATGTTTTCGCTCTCTGCTGCCGTCCAGTATGCATATTTGGCAGAAAAAGTAAAAGGATATCACCGTATTATTCTATCCAACTTAGTGACTTTATATAAAAAGTATGAAGATAAGCAAATTTTGAGTGCTATCTGTAGTTTACTGATTAAATCGGATATGTCAGATCATAGCTGTTTTGAATGGTATGAGTTGGGTGTAAAGGAGCAATTGCATATTACCCAGCTCCATGAGTATTATATTTATTCGATTGATGAGAATTATACTGGAATTTTGCCAAGAGAGATTTATATGTATTTTCTTTATAACACAAATTTACCAGAAGAGAAAAAAGCATTTTTGTATGCAAATGTCATCCGCCACAAAGAGGATTTACCTGATATTTATGATGAATATAAGGGACAGATCTGGAATTTCACTATGGATCAACTAAACAAACACCATATTAGCCAACATTTGGCAGAAATATATAATGTGGTTATTAAAGAAGATCAGATTACCACAGATATTGCAAAGCATTTCCCTTTTGTTTTATTTAAGCGTATGGTTACTTGTAACCACAAAGATATCATTGGAGTAACAGTTGCTCATAAAGAATCTTTAGAGGAAGTTTATTATCCTTTTGATAAAAACCATAAGGCGTTTATTGACATTTATACAGAACATGCAAGGATATTATTGGTTGACCGTCAAGGCAGAAGATATGATACCAGCATACCAAAAGAGGAAACGAAGTTTACCAGAAGAAACCGTTACGCAGAACCATGTTATGAGAAGAACAAAGAGAATTTTATGCTTTCTTTGTATATTTATGAGCGGATAGAACGGTATCAAAAGAGCAATATTGATATGGCTGAGTTGCAGAATCATGTAGATAAAGAGTTGTTACAGCCAGAGTATCAAAAGAAATGGATTATGAATTTAATTCAACACTATTATGATAACTATGAAGGAGAGTCTTTGGAAAAACTATTATTAGAAGTGGATTTGCAAAGTATGAGCAAATCAGAGCGTAATTTGGTTATTGAGTATTGTATTATCCGGGGACTATATGATTTAGCCTTTGATCAGATTGCAGAATATAGTTTTGAGGGTGTTACAGTAAAGAGACTCCGGGCTCTTTGTTCAAAAACCATTAAGAAATATGGCATGGAAGAAGAAGTGCCATTACTTTCAAAATTAGGATTTTATGTATTTAAAGCTGGAAAGTATGATGAGATAATTTTACAGTATCTGGTAAAATACTATCTTGGAACTACCAAAGATATGTTTTTGGTGTGGAGAGAAGCCAGAGAATATGATATGGATACAGAGGAACTGGAAGAGAGACTTTTGGGACAGATTTTATTTGCAGAAAGTTATGCACAAGATGCTATGGCGGTGTTTTTTTCCTTTTATGAGAAGAGAAAAAACAGAACATTGGTTAAGGCATTTATCAGTTATTATTCTTACAAATATTTTGTACGGGACAGAGTGATTGATGACAACTTTTTTGAGGTAATAAAACAGGAATTACAGATAGAGCCAAACCGTGTTGCCCTGTTGGCTTTGTTAAAATACTATAGTACTTTTGATAAGTGGACAGAAGAGCAGAGAACTTTTATTGAGGTAGAAACAGGAAAACTGATAGAAGAGGGAATGATATTTCCATTTTTTCAAAAATTTATACCGGAACTTCAATTGCCAGGTAAGATTGGCAATAAATATTATGTAAAATATATCACGAATCCGAAACATAAAGTTTTACTCCATTATTTTCTGGAAGATGAGAAAATGGGAGAAGATTTCTTAGTGGAACAAATGAATAATTTGTATGAAGGAATTTTTGTAAGGGATTTTACATTATTTCACAATGAGACTTTGCAATATTATGTAGAAGAAGTTCCATTAGAAGGAGAACCTATTATTACAGAAAGTATTACAGTTCGGGGAGATGAACTGCAGCGAGATGAAGAAGAGGATAAATATGGTCAGATCAATATGATGCTTGTTGCAAGAGAAATGAAAGATGAGAAGACACTACTCAGCCTGATTCGAAATTATGCAAAAACAGAATATGCAATGCGAAAAGTTTTTAAAGGGCTGGAATAGAAGGGAACGAAAAGAAACATGGCAGAGGAGAGAAGCTTACTGGTTGGTGTGGATTTATGTGATGACTATTCACAAATTACCTGCTTTAGTATGGTAACTTATGAACCAGAGTCAATATGTCAGAATGGTGATGTGGAAAAGTATCGTATACCAACAGCATTATTTTACCAATCCGATACAGCAGAGTGGTTTTTTGGAGAGAATGCAATTGAAAGACATACGAACCAAAAAGGATTTTTGATAAAGGATATTATAAAGAAGGCTTCCAAAAAAGACTTGGTAGAAATTGAGGGACATAAGGTAGAACCAGTACTTCTTTTGGAAAGGTATTTAAAAAGACTTCTTGGTTTGTTAAAACCAGAATACCCAAGCAAAACCATTCGGAAGCTGGTAGTGACTGTACAGGAAAAGAATATGATACTAATTAACCATATTTATCAGGCATTGCAGAATTTGGGAATTAGTAAAGTAAGATCCAGTGTACAAAACCATGAACAGTGTTTTGTGTCATACGCATTAAACCAGCCTAAGGAACTTCGTGTGAATGATATTATTCTATTTGATTTTGACGAAAAGGGACTTATGTTTTACCAGATTTCTATTAATAGAAGAACAGAGCCACATACTGTAGTAATGAAAAGGAAAAGTTTTCAAGAAACTTTGAATTATGAACTTTTACAGGAAGACACTACCAAGGAAAATGTAGCATATATATTTGAAAATATTGTTAGAAATGTGCTTCATAAACAGCTTGTTACGGCGGTTTATGTTACCGGCAAAGGATTTGAAGGAAAATGGTGCAGAGATGTATTAAAGGAATTTTGTGTAGGAAGAAGAATATTTCTTGGACAAAATTTATATGCCAAAGGAGCAGGGTATGCCGCAAGAGAATTAGCAGGAGAAGGAAGAGCCGGAGAGTATCTTTATTTGGGGGAAGAGACTATCACAGTAAATATTTCCATGCCATTGTTTACTCACTCCAGACAAGTGGAATATCCATTAATAAAAGCAGGTATGGCTTGGTTTAATGCATCAAAGACCATTCAGTTTATTCCAGACGAGGAATTTGAAATTGAATTAATAATAGAAAATGTGATAGAACATCGTGTAGAGCGGCATTTGATTTCTATGGATGGATTGTATCAGTTATCAAGAAAGACAAGAATTGAGTTGTCAGTGGAATTTTTGGACATCAAAACATGTGTAGTTACCTTGCGGGACAAAGGATTTGGAGATTTATTTCCTTCTTCAAACCGGGTATGGGAGAAGATTTTAAATGTTCAGACAAAAATGTGATAACGGTTCAGTTATGTATATTCTGGCAAAATATGAATGGCATGGCTGAACTGTTACCAAAAATGTGATTGCAGAAGAGGAAGTTGTTGACATGGGAAAATTTATTTTATGCACTGGAATGCCAGCCAAGAAACCGTATTATTTTACATTAACGGGAACGAATGTGTATTCCATGGAAGAATTAGGATATTATCTTTATCATAATATTTATACAATACAAATAGAGGATTTTAGTGAAAAACTGTTTAATTGGATACAATATGATTTGAATATGGAAGAGTTTGCGGACAAATGTAGAAATATTCAGAAAAATAGTGATGACATTAAAGACATTGTGGTAAGTATTCTTTGTGCAACAGATTATTTTACAAAACTTGAATTGGAAAGTTTAATTAGAACCATTGATAAGATAAATGGTTTATCACCAATAGAAAAGCAGAAAATAAAAGCAGATAATTATCTAAAATATGAAGATTATGATAACGCAATTACGGAGTATGAATGTATTATTGCATCTAAAGAGGCTTCTGCTTTCCCGGCGAAAACTTTTGGAAATATTTTACACAATTTGGCGGTGGCACATATTCAAGTAAAGGCATTTGAACGGGCAAAAGAAGAACTGAAAAGAGCTTATGAACTAAATCACAATGAGGAAACAAGGAAAGAATTCTTCTTTTTATTAAAGTTACAAAAACAAGAGAAAGAGTTTCTAAAAGAAATTTTAAATTATAATTTATCCCCAGAAGAAGTGCAGGCATATCTGGCAGAACTAGAGGGAGTGTTGCAGGAGGCAGAAGAAGCAGCAGAATATAAGAAGATTTTGAATCTTCCGAAGTTGAAAGAAGCAGGAAAAGTAGGAGAATATTATTATGCAATTGACACAATGATATTTAACTGGAAACAGAAATATAAGAATGGAATGGAGTAAGCATGGGTTTTTTTGATAGAATTAGGAAAAAAAGAAGGAATCCCCAAGAAAATGTCTTAACAGAGAAAGAAGAAGAGTTATTAGAAGAAGGCATTGAAAGAAGAATCCGAAAACAACAGGAGCAGGAAAATATAGAGGATTATGAGCCAGCTTTCTCTTATGAAGAAGACAGGGAAGAAGAGTTCCCTGTGTCAGGTGGGCAGACCAGAGAAGAATACGTACAGGCGATTGTGGATAACTGTGAACAAATTATAGAGACAGAACGGCAAAAGAAACATGCAAAAATAGAATATCAGGCAGTTACCGAATATTTATCCGATTTGCAGAAAATTGAGAGAATGGAAGCAGATGAAAAAAAACTATTAGAAGATGCTGCGGATAAGGTAATCCGGTTAACAAAAGAACGGGAAGATTATCAACAAAAAGAGATTCATACTTCAAATCCAAGATTCCGGATTCTGCGAAATTATGAAAGAAATATTATGGAAGATTTAAAAAGGATGAGAGAGCAGGAAGAGTATAGTAAAAAAGTCAAAAATGATCTCCGTCAGCTTACTGCAGAGAAGGATTCTTTAAAGTATGAATACAAAGAACTCTTTCGGAAACAAGAAGCACTAAAAAAAATAGCAATTGCTACTTTTGCTCTTGTCATTAGTTTATTTGTGTTATTCTGGGTACTATCTGTTGGATTGAAACAAAGTATGGTAATTCCATATAGCATGACGGTTCTTATGGCAGCAGGAATTGCAGGATATGTTTTTTTTGAATCTTATCGTAACCGTTATGATCATGCGTTAATAGGGAAAAAAATTAACAGGGCAATTTCATTAACCAATAAAGTTAAAATAAAATATATTAATAATACTAGTTCACTGGATTACAGTTATAGTAAATATAATGTGGAGAATTCTATGGAACTGGAATATTTGTTAAAGGAGTATACAAAAGCCAAGGAACAGGAAAGAACTTACCGAAGTAATACAGAGCGGCTGGATCACTATAGGAGTAAGCTAGTGGATATTTTAGAACTTCATAAAGTAAAAGATTCTGAAATATGGATTTATCAGGCTTCTGCGTTGGTGGATTTGGCAGAGTTTGAAGGAATCAAAAAAAATTTAGAAAACAGAAGGGAAAGATTAAAAGAAAAAATGAATTATAACCTTCAGGTAAAAGATGATTGTTTTCTAAAGTTGCACCAGATTTTAGAGCAGAAGGAAGAACTTCGGGAGGAAGTTCTGAAACAACTGGAGAAATATCATATTACCTTATAGGAGATAAGAAAGAGAAGTGAGAACTATGTATTGGATGCAGATAATGTGGATAGCAATAGGTGCAGCAGGGATAATTTCTCTGCTCTTTCTTTTTTTATTTATCAGGAAAAGAAAGACAGTTACAAGACCGGTTTGTGACATACAAACTCCTTATAAAGAGAATAACTTACAAAAGGAGAGAAAAAATGGGAAAAAATATATTAGAATTCAGGTCAAGCGTAATGAGAAGAGACAGATTAATATTCGTTGTATGGATTTAGATGGGAATGACATTGGAGAATTATTGGCAGTATATCATAAAGAGGGAAGAGAAGCAGGAGAATACCAGAACAGTAATACGTTACATGTAGAACAATTGTTTGTGAAAAAGCAATATCGGAGAAAAGGTATTGGAAAGACTATGTTTCATTATTTGCTCAAGGAAATGCAGAAAGTAGAAAAAGAGGAGAATATGGAATTCCGTTACATTTATGGTGAAGTAGGGGAAGGAGGAAGTGATAACCCTAGAATTTCTCTGCCATTTTATAAAAAAATGGCAGAGATTGGTTATGGAGAGAATGGGATTTTATATTACCAGCATACAAAGAGAAAAACATTAGGAGAATTGGATGGATTTACTTATTACATAAATCGGAGATAGTTTTTGCAATTATCTCCGGTTTTTCTTTTGTTCCATTTAATATCCATTGCATAAAGATATTATAGAGAGCACCAGCATAATAATAAAGGGAATAAGTCAACTGTGGATTTTGCTGCTGAAATCCCGGTTGTTTTTCTATATAATCATTCAGTGCATCTAAAAGCAGGAAGGATAAATTTGCTTCGTGAAGACAGAGAGCAAAATCCCGATAGTTATAAAAGAAATTAAGACTGTCTAAAATATGTTGATAGCTTTGGAAACGGGCAGTATCAACCGTCGACAAGTATTCTTTTAAAATATATTCCATATAGAAAGATAAGATTTCTTCTTTGGTTGAGAAGTAACGGTAATAAGACATTCGGGAAACGCCTGCTTTTTTGGCAATATCTTTTATATGAATGGTATCAATAGATGTGTGCTGCATAAGTGAAATCAAGGCTTCTGCAAGGCAGACCTGAGCAGAAATAGAATAATTTTTTGTATTTTCCATAGCATTCTCCAATCTGATATATTTGTGACAAAAACAGTCCTTTTGTAAATTGTAACACACTTTGTCAAATGTTACAATATACGTGGTTTTTAAAACTACATATCAGAAGAAATAAAACTGTATTTTAGGGAATGTAAAGCTTTAAAAAAATTTATACATAGAAGATTTGTTTGGTGGAAGTTCATAGGAATGGTAAAGAAGAAAGGAAGTAATATTTATGAAAGAATTGAAAATTGGCAATAAAGTAGCAAAGATACCTATTATACAAGGTGGAATGGGAGTCGGTGTAAGCAGGGGAAAACTTGCAGGTGCTGTTGCAAAAGAGGGTGGTATAGGTATTATATCTACCGCTCAAATCGGATATGATAAACCGGGATTTGAAAAAAATGAGGTAAAGTGTAACGAAGAGGCACTTCGGGAGCACATCCGCATGGCAAAAAAGGAAGCTTGTGGAGGATTGGTAGGGGTCAATGTTATGACTGCTCTAAAACATTACAGGGAACATGTAAAAATTGCAGTAGAAGAAGGAATTGATGTGGTAATATGTGGAGCAGGAATTCCTTTTGATTTACCAGAACTAGTCGAAGGAAGTGATACAAAAATTGCTCCAATTGTCTCTACTGCCCGCTGTACGGAACTGATTTTAAAAAAATGGGACAGAAAATATAAGAGAACCACAGATTTTATTGTGATAGAAGGTCCAAAGGCAGGAGGACATTTGGGATTTACAAGAGAAGATGCAATATCCCTAGAGAATATAGATGAAGAAATCCAGGCAATTATTGGAACTGTAAAGAAATATGAAGAAAAATATGAAATAGATATTCCTGTGATTGTAGCAGGAGGAATATTTGATAAAGAAGATATTCGCCATGTCTTGTCTCTTGGAGCTGATGGAGTACAGATTGCCAGCCGTTTTGTGGCTACCCATGAGTGTGATGCTTCAGATGCCTATAAACAGGCATATATAAATGCAAAAGAAGAGGATATTTGTATTATAAACAGTCCAGTAGGAATGCCAGGACGGGCATTGAATAACCCATTTCAGGATAAAGTAAAAGCAGGATTAACGAAAGTAGAGCGTTGTTACCAATGTCTTGCAAAGTGTAATCCGGCAGAAATCCCATATTGTATTACCAAAGCATTGGTGAATGCAGTGAAGGGGGATTTGGACAATGGTTTGATTTTTTGTGGAGCAAATGTAGGAAGAATTAACAAGATAGTAAGTGTGCATGAGTTGATGCAGGAACTTGTACAGGGAATATAATTAGTTGCGATAGCAGCGGTCTGCAATAGAAGTCGTGAATAATTGATGATTAGAAAAAAGCTGTTACACACAGGTTAAGTGTGTAGCAGCTTTTTTCTTTTGTATAGTTGTTAAAATAATGCACACACTATTATAGAAAATTGATATGTCACTTTTGGCGGCAACACTATTAGGCATTTGCGAAACTCAATTTACTCATAGAGTTTTTGTGCAATGTTCACATATCAACGCAAGGCACGTTTCCACTGCTCTCAACCGTAACGGTAGATATGCTAGTAAAGCCTAAGAAACCGAGCCAAAAGGCGAAGGTTGATTAGCTGCTTTACTGTATGCATGCGAAGCGTTTTTGCTAGGTGCTAAAAAACAGCACCTAAGTACCGACGGTCTCGAAAGCACCCAGCTTTGATATGTAAATCTGCACAAAATAATTTAAGTTAATGAGAGTTTCGCAATTATCTACAACACTATGAATGAAAGGAGTTTGTATGAGAGAGGAAATGGAACAGGACAAAATGGAGAAAGAAGAGAAAGAGAATACCAAAAGAGAAAATGAAAAATTGCGGGATGAAAAAATATCAGAATATGGGCAGGTTACTTTAGATAATAAAAAAACCAAAACTAAAATTCAATTGATATCCATTATTGGAGAAGTAGAGGGGCACGAAAGCCTTGCTTCGCCTAATAAGACTACAAAGTATGAACATGTATTGCCTCAGCTTGCTGCAATTGAAGACAGCGAAGAAATAGATGGTGTACTAATTATTTTAAATACAGTTGGAGGAGATGTGGAGGCGGGACTGGCAATTTCTGAGATGATCGCATCTCTTAGCAAACCAACAGTTTCATTGGTATTGGGAGGAAGTCATTCCATTGGTGTACCATTAGCTGTTTCCGCAGATTACAGTTTTATTGTACCTACAGGAACTATGATTGTACATCCGGTGCGTATGAGTGGAATGGTGATTGGAGTAACCCAGACTTTTGAATATTTAGAGCAGATTCAAGACAGAATCCTGAGTTTTGTAGTGAACCACTCGAAAATTGATTATGAAAGTCTGAAAGGATTAATGCTTGCAACAAAGCAATTGGTAAAAGATGTAGGCTCTATTCTAAGTGGAAAAGAAACCGTAGAAAAAGGAATTATTAACGAAGTAGGCGGGATAAAAGAAGCTTTGGCAAAGTTAAAAGATATGATTGAGAAAGAAAAAATGGAAAGGAGATAGAAAGATGTATCATTGGGAAAAAAATGAGAAGGATTATTTTGAACAAACACAGAACCGTATGGAACTTTGCGAACAGGGAATTATAGAAAACTGGCAAAGACAGGGCATGGAGCAGGGATTAGGAATGATGTATGGCGGAAGGCTTCCTGTAGAGATGGAACATCGAAGAAGACAAATGGATTTAGAGAATAAATAAATTGTTTTTTTATGTTGCAGTTCACACCGAATTAATGGAAATTCTGTTAGGGACTTTTGGGGTGTGAACCAATGTCATTTAGTTAATTCAGGGCAATTATGGAATCTTAGTAAAATATACAGTAGTTTCAGCCGATTTTTTAGACTTGCAGGTCAGCATACAGGGACAGGAGTGTGTAA
>JAAVHR010000044.1 GCA_014799595.1 Clostridiales bacterium
GCCCAATTCCGTAACAGTTCAGCCCCCGGCTGAACTGTTATAACATATAAGAAAGAGGTTTTAATGATGATGAAATATAAAGCATTTTTGATTAAATATGCAGAGATCGGCATTAAGGGAAAGAATCGTTATATTTTTGAAAATGCATTAGTAAGTCAGATAAAGTGTGCATTACAAAAGGTAGATGGATCCTTTCAAGTTACAAAAGAACAGGGCCGCCTTTATGTAGAGGCTTTATCAGATTATGATTATGAAGATGTAACAGAAGCATTAAAATGTGTATTTGGAATTGTAGCTATTTGTCCAGTAAAAATCATAGAAGACACTACATGGGAAACGTTGGTTAAGGAAGTTACAAAGTATATGGAAGAAACTTATGAAGATAAGAATTTTACTTTTAAAGTAGCTGCAAAACGGGCAGATAAGAATTATCCATATACTTCCCCGGAAATTTGTATAGAAATGGGAGCTTATTTGTTGGAGCAGTTTTCGGAACTTACTGTAGACGTACACAATCCTGAGGTTGTTGTGAATGTAGAGATTCGTTCCAAAGCATATATTTATTCGGTTATTATTTCCGGATTAGGTGGACTTCCTGTAGGAACTGCTGGAAAAGCCATGGTACTCTTATCTGGTGGAATTGATAGTCCGGTTTCCAGTTATATGGTTGCAAAACGGGGAGTAGAAGTAGAAGCTGTATATTTCCATGCACCACCATATACCAGTGAACGTGCAAAACAAAAAGTTATTGACTTAGCAAAAAAAGTATCAAAATATACTGGTCCGATAAAACTTCATGTAATTAATTTTACAGAAATACAAATGTATATTTACGATCAATGCCCTCACGATCAGTTAACAATTATTATGAAACGTTATATGGTAAAATTAGCGGAAGCATTAGGAGAAAAGGATGGCTGTCTTGGTTTAGTTACAGGAGAAAGTATTGGCCAGGTGGCTAGTCAGACAATGCAAAGTATGGCAGTTATCGAAGAAGCCTGTTCTATGCCAATTTATAGACCAGTTATTGCTTTTGACAAACAGGATATTGTAGATATTGCAGAGAAGATTGGTACTTATGAAATATCCATCCAGCCTTATGAAGATTGCTGTACTACATTTGTAGCTAAACATCCGGTAACAAAACCTACCTTAAAATCCATTTGTAAATCAGAAACACATTTGGAAGAAAAGATTGGAGAAATGTTCCAAAAAGCATTAGATACTGTAGAAATTATTGAGATTGCATAAGAACAAAGTGGGCAAGCCCACATCAACTCCCCCAACTCCTCATTCATGAGGGGATTGCACACTTTGCGTGCCAGATGCGTGTTGCATGTTTTTTGCAACAATATTCCTTACGCATCTGTGCACATCCTTTTTTCTTTATAGGACGAACTTTCTTATAAAGGAAAAAGATGTCCAATAGGGGAGTATTCCACTGTTTGGACATCTATTATGTAACTTTATTTGTTCTTTAAATTATCCAACAATATATGGCTTTAATGTTTCAAGAATAGTATCTATTTCAGTTTCGCTATGGATGTTCAAATCAATGGTATTTGATAAATCCAAACTGAAAATACCCATAATTGACTTAGCATCAATGACATATCTTCCAGATACTAAATCAAAGTCAGAATCGAACTTTGTAATATCATTTACAAAAGATTTTACCTTGTCAATTGAATTTAAAGAAATTTTTACTGTTTTCATAATAGTTCCTCCCATATAATTATTTTTTACTGCCGTAATAGGCAGTCCCTTACTCCAATATGGAGCTAAGACGTTTCAATAAAATATAAACTATTTCATTTAATGCCTATACTAATATACTACTGTTTACAGATAAAAAAGTCAATAAAAAAATGAAATAATTGGAAGGAAACTGTAACAGTTCATTACTGTTCACAGGTAGTACTTTGCACTTGCTGCAAAGTACGTAAGAACAAGTAATGGTAGTGAAGAATCCAGCCTTTCGCCGAAGGCGAATTCTAAATAGGCTGGATTCTGTTACTGTTTGCACCGCAAGTGTGAACAGTAACAACAGTTCAGGTAGGTCTTGCACACTCCGCTGTGCAAGACCATAAAAAGACTAAAACAGGATTGGAATTGGGCAATTTATAATGCGGAGCTTGCCCAATTCCGTAACAGTTCAGCCTCCGGCTGAACTGTTACGGGAAACAAAAAAAGAAAGTTGGTGTACTATTGTATCATACAAAAAACAAAATTGCTTTTTATACATTAGGCTGTAAAGTAAATACTTATGAAACGGAAGCCATGAAACGATTGTTTTTAGAAGCAGGATATGATATTGTTGCATTTTCTGATGTAGCAGATATTTATGTGGTAAATACCTGCTCTGTAACCAATATGGCAGATCGTAAGTCCAGACAGATTTTACATCGTGCAAAAAAAAATAACCCAAATGGAATTGTAGTAGCAGTAGGATGTTATGTACAAGCAGCTACTGAGGAGATAAAAAAAGACCATTCTATTGATGTAGTAATAGGAAATAATCTAAAGTCTACAATTGTAGAATCTGTAGAATCTTATTTAAAGGATAGAAATGGTCATGAAGAAATTATGGAAGATGTTTCTGTTACAACAGAATACGATCCTTTACATATAAAAGATGCTGGAGAACGAACCAGGGCATTTATAAAAATTCAGGATGGATGTAACCAATTTTGCAGTTATTGCATAATTCCGTTTACAAGAGGGCGTATTCGCAGCCGGAGCATAGAAGATATTTTAATAGAAGTTAGAGGATTAGTAGAAAAAAATTATAAAGAGATTGTTTTAACAGGAATACATTTGTCTTCTTATGGTGCTGATGTGGCTGGAAAGAATTTTGTCAGTTTAAAGGGAGAGCCTTTGCTGGAAGTAATCGAAAAACTTCATGAGATAGATGCTATCGAAAGAATACGCTTGGGTTCTTTAGAACCCCGTATTATTACAGAAGAATTTGCAAAAAAGCTGGCATCTTTTGATAAAATATGTCCGCATTTTCATCTTTCTCTGCAAAGTGGCTGTGATACTACTTTAAAACGCATGAACCGGCATTATACCACAAAAGAATATGAAGAGGGTTGTCACATACTCAGAAAATATTTTGATAATCCAGCTTTGACTACAGATGTTATTGTAGGTTTTCCGGGAGAGACCTTGGAAGAATTTCAGAAAACGCAAGCTTTTTTGGAGAATGTTGCATTTTCACAGATGCATATTTTTAAATTTTCTCCAAGAAAAGGCACAAAGGCCGCAGATATGTCAGAGCAGGTTCCAGAACAAACAAAAACTCAACGAAGTAATCTTTTATTAGAATTAGATGAAACACTTCAAAAACAATACGAAAATTCTTTTTATAATCAAAAAGAAAAAGTTCTTTTTGAAGAAATTGTGGAATTTGAAGGGAATCCATATATGGTAGGGCATAATGAAAGATACATAAAAATTGCAGTTCCTTATGAAGATAGCATGAAGGGTTATTTAAATGAAATTATGGAGGTTTTTGTAACCAGTAAGTTACGAGAACATCTTTTACTTGGAAAAATAGGTTGATATTTTAATGTATTTATATTATGATATAATTAAGTGATTTGTGTGCGGAAATGAAAAAACATTCTAATAAAAAAGGATAGTATTTTGTTAGAAGAGTAAAGGAAAAGAGAGGTAACAATTATGAATGAATTAAGTCATACACAATTTTTTAAAGCACAAAAGGCACAAGAGGTAGAAGTTAAAGATATTATTGCAGAAGTATATCATGCTCTTACCGAAAAGGGATATAATCCAGTGAATCAGATCGTTGGATATGTTATGTCCGGTGATCCTACTTATATTACCAGCCATAAAGGTGCCAGAAGTCTTGTAATGAAGGTAGAAAGAGACGAAATTATTGAAGAAATACTTGCAGATTATATTAACCGGAATTTTGAGAATCAGTAATAAAACACACATATAAAGGGTATTTTAAGAATGAGGATAATGGGATTGGATTATGGTTCGGTTACAGTAGGTGTAGCAATTAGTGATGCATTGTTATTGACTGCACAAGGTATTGAAGTAATCAGACGAAAAGATGAGAATAAATTGAGACAAACCTATGCCAGAATTGAACAACTGGTTGAAGAATATGATGTTGAAAAGATCGTTGTAGGTTATCCTAAAAATATGAATAATACCATCGGAGAACGTGCGATGAAATCAGAAGATTTTGCAAAAACATTGGAAAGAAGAACTGGATTGCCGGTGATACTTTTTGACGAACGATTATCCACGGTTTCTGCACACAATGCCATGATAGAAGGAAATATGCGAAGAGAGAAACGGGCAAAAGTTGTTGATAAAGTTGCAGCAGTTTTTATCTTACAAACATATTTAGATTCTATCCATTAGTTATGATATAGAAAGATAAGGAAAAAGACATGAAGAATACAACAATTACATTTGATTTGGATGATGGATCAGAAGCTTTATTTGAGGTATTGGAAGAAACAAAAATTAATGGCGTGAATTATCTTTTGGTAGTTTCTGCGGAAGATAATGAGGATGAAGCGTTAATCTTAAGAGAAGATAAACTAGATGAGAACGAAATAGTATATATTCCTGTAGAGGATGAACAAGAATTACAGGCTATTTCTAAAGTTTTTTTAGAATTGGTAGATGATATTTCCTTTGAGTAAGAAGGATAAATAAGTTTGTATACAATAATAATTGTTTATACAATTATTTTACAATAAAGAGTTACAAAAGATGATGGTATGTGACTGTTTTAGGTATGAAACAGCTACCATTAAAAAATATGGACATTGTATGGTTGAATTTGTAAATATGTAATCTTTATGCAATAAATGTAAAAATATTATAAAAGGATTGTTCTGTCAACGCAGAAGTAGTATTTTTTGTAAAATGTTGTGTAGGGAATTATGCAATAGATGAAAGAATAAATGTCAGAAGGAATGAATATACGAGATAAAATATTTTTGATTAATGCACGGGAACAGCAAAATATGGCTGTTAGTTTATGATTCATAACATAACGCTATTTTTGTGCCTTCTTTAAGTGCGTACATATTTTTAACAATATAGATAGGATAGTTAAGATATGTAGAAGAGTGGTATTTGATATGTGTATCGTTTTGTGAAAGCATAACCTGATGACTGTGGTTGTGCATTCTTTAAGTGAGAAGAACAGAGAAAAGTTTAATTTTAGGAAAAACATATTTGCAATTGAGACTGTACATAATTTATGGAGGTGCAGTTTTTTGAAGGAAAAAAGAAGAATAGAATCAGGCGTGAAAATTATTCCGCTAGGTGGTCTTGAGCAGATTGGTATGAATATTACTGCTTTTGAATACGAAGATAGCATTATTGTTGTGGATTGCGGATTATCCTTTCCTGAAGATGAAATGCTTGGAATTGATTTGGTTATCCCAGATGTAACATATTTAAAAGAAAACCGGGATAAAGTAAAAGGATTTATCATTACACATGGTCATGAAGATCATATTGGTAGTCTTCCTTATGTTTTAAAAGAAATTAATGTACCAATTTATGCTACAAAGCTGACAATTGGTATTATTGAAAATAAATTAAAAGAACATAATCTTATGAAGACAACAAAGCGAAAAATCATAAAATATGGACAGTCTATCAATCTTGGCTGTTTTCGTATAGAATTTATCCGAACCAATCACAGTATTGCAGATGCAACCGCATTAGCTATTTATACACCTATAGGAATTGTTGTGCATACAGGGGATTTTAAGGTGGATTATTCTCCGGTATTTGGTGAACCAATTGATTTACAGCGATTTGCAGAGATTGGGAAAAAAGGTGTTCTGGCACTTATGGCAGATAGTACCAATGCTATGCGTCCGGGATTTACCATGTCAGAAAAAACAGTCGGAAAGACTTTTGATAATATTTTTGCAGATAATACAGAAAGCCGTATTATTGTTGCTACTTTTGCTTCTAATGTAGACCGTGTACAGCAGATTATTAATTCTGCTACAAAGTATAAACGAAAAGTAGTAGTAGAAGGAAGAAGTATGGTAAATATTATTGGAACAGCAAAAGAGTTAGGCTACTTAAATGTGCCAGATGGTGTTCTGATTGATATTGAAGAAATGAAAAATTATACAAATGAACAATTAGTATTAATTACTACAGGTAGTCAAGGGGAGGCGATGGCAGCTCTTTCAAGAATGGCTGCATCTATTCACCGCAAGATTACCATTCAACCGGGAGATGTTGTTATTTTTAGTTCTACACCAATTCCGGGAAATGAGAAGTCTGTATCAAAAGTAATCAATGAACTTTCTATGAAGGGTGCTAAGGTTATTTTCCAAAATACACATGTGTCTGGACATGCATGTCAGGAAGAAATTAAATTGATTTATGCTCTTACAAAACCTAAATTTGCCATTCCTGTACATGGAGAGTATAGCCATCTTATCGCACATAGTGAATTGGCACAAACTATGGGAATTCCAAAGGAAAATGTTAAACTTCTTTCTTCTGGTGATGTTTTGGAATTAACAGAAAGTTCAGCCAAAGTTATAGATAAAGTTCCTGCACAAGGAATATTGGTAGATGGTTTAGGAGTGGGAGATGTTGGAAATATTGTTCTTCGTGACCGTCAGCATTTATCAGAGAATGGATTGATTATTATTGTTGTTACCTTAGAAAAATATAGTAATCAGGTACTTTCTGGACCAGATATTGTATCCAGAGGATTTGTTTATGTAAGAGAATCTGAAAATCTTATGGATGAATGCCGTTATGTAGTAAATGATGCACTGGAACGATGCTTAAACTCCAATGTAACAGATTGGGGAAAAATTAAAATGGAAATAAAAGATACTCTTAGTGAGTATTTATGGAAAAAAACAAAACGTAATCCTATGATACTGCCAATTATTATGGAAGTATAGGAATTTTATTCTAGTAATTACATGACAGAAGAAATGTATGGGGAGGAACCGTTATGAATGTTATGCAGCAAACAGATGCCTTAATTGAGGCAATTGAAACAAGTAGTGAATTTGCACAATACCATCTTCTTCAAAAAACAATTATGAAAGAAGATGTATATAACCGTTTAAATGAATTTCGCCGAAGAAATTTTGAAATTCAAATGAATCCGCAAGTGGATGCCATTAACAGTAGTGCAAATTTGTATCAGGAATATGCGGATATTCTTAACCGTACAGAAGTAAAAGAATTTCTGAATGCAGAGCAGCGTTTTATTAGAATGCTGCGAAAAATTCATGAGGAAATAGATAAACATGCCAATATAAATGTAGATTTTTTGTAAGTTTGTAATCTCAGACTCAAGCAAAGTTTTTCGCTTATTTATAAATAGGAAGGAGGTGTCCATACAATGAAAAAGAAAAAGAAAAAGTCAAAATCTTCTAATCATTCAAAAAAAAATGTGAGACACACAAAATCTTCCAATCAGAGAAATAGTAATGTAAAAAGTACGAATTCTTCAAATCGGGCAAATGCTAGTATAAATAAAACGGATTATCAGAAAAATGCAATGGCACAGTCAAAATCTACAATACCAGACTCAAGAACAAGAACTTCAACAACTAGAATTAGTCCATATTCTTCTCAAAGCAGGGGTTCTGTAAATACAAAATCGTCTGTAAAGCGGAATACACAAAAGACTAATCAAAATTGGGGACTTTGGTTTACAAAGCTGACCATTCAAGCTGCATTATGTATTTTGTTTTATTTTGCTATTTATGCAATTGTAACAGATTATGCCGGGGAAGCATACGATTTTGCATATCAAATTTTTGGAGATGTATGTGTGGAGCCTTCTTCCAATAAAAAAGTAAAAGTAACAATATCAGAAAATGCTTCCTTAAAAGAAATTGCTTCCCTGTTGGCAGATAAAGAGTTAATTAAAAATGAGTATAGTTTTTATATTCGTGGAAAACTCTCAACAAATGATAAGAGAGTAATTGTACCAGGAACCTATGTATTATACGCTTCAGATAATTATGAGGATATTTTAAATGTTCTTACACAAAGTGATAATGTAGAATAGGAGATATACATATGATAGAACAGGAAAGAATAGGATTATACATACACTCTTTAGATTCTAATTTACCGGAAAAACTTAGTATAATTGAGAAGGAAGCATTAAAAGATGAGGTTCCAATTATAAAGAAATCAACACAGGGATTGCTTCGTTTCCTTGTTAGAAGTAAGAAACCGATGCGTATCTTGGAGGTTGGGTGTGCTGTCGGTTTTTCTGCTTTATTGATGTGTGAATATATGCCAGAAAATGGACATATTACTACTATTGAAAAAGTACCACAACGTATTGCAAAGGCAAAAGAGAACTTTGCTATTGCTAATAGGAATTCTCAAATTACATTGTTATCTGGTGATGCAACAGATATATTAAAGGATTTAGTGACACAGAAGAAAGAATATGATATGATTTTTATGGATGCCGCAAAGGGACAATATCTTAATTTTTTTGAGGATATTTATAACCTTTTATGTCTGGATGGACTTCTGGTTTCGGATAACGTATTACAGGATGGGGATATCATAGAATCCCGTTATGCCATAGAAAAAAGAAACCGGACCATTCATAGAAGAATGCGGGATTATTTATATTTATTAACACATCATGAAGAATTAGATACGATTATATTACCAATAGGTGACGGTGTAACATTAAGTACCAGAATCCGCAAGGATATATAGTTATGAGAAAGGAATCATAGAGCCATGAGAAGAGAAAAACCAGAATTATTAATTCCAGCAAGTAATTTGGAGGTATTGAAGGTTGCAATAACCTATGGGGCAGATGCGGTATATATTGGTGGTGAAATGTTCAGCCTGCGTGCAAAAGCAAAAAATTTTTCCAAGGAAGATATGAAAGAGGGAATTGCATTTGCACACAAACATGGAAAACAGGTTTATGTTACTGCTAATATTACTGCACATAACCGTGATTTGGAAGCTGTACATGCATATTTTCAGGAATTAAAAGAAATAAAGCCAGATGCATTGATTATTTCTGATCCTGGTGTTTTTATGATTGCCAAAGAGATATGTCCTGAAATAGATGTTCATATTTCTACTCAGGCGAACAATGTAAATTATGCTACCTATCATTTTTGGCATAAACTTGGTGCTACCAGAGTAGTTTCTGCGAGAGAATTATCAATACGTGAAATTGGAGAAATACGGAAAAATATCCCCGATGATTTAGAAATCGAAACTTTCATCCATGGTGCTATGTGCATTTCTTACTCTGGAAGATGTCTGTTGAGTAATTATTTTACAGGAAGAGATGCGAATCTTGGGGCATGTACCCATCCCTGCCGTTGGAAATACTATATTACAGAAGAGAGCAGACCGGGAGAGTACCTGCCAATTGAAGAAAATGAACGAGGTACTTATATTTTTAATTCAAAAGATTTATGCATGATTGAACATATTCCTGATATTATAGAGGCAGGAATTGACAGCTTAAAAATTGAAGGCAGAATGAAGACCGCACTTTATGTGGCTACTGTTGCTAGAACCTATCGTCAAGCAATTGATGATTATTTCAAAGATCCTGCATTATATGAGAAAAATATCCCATACTATAAAGAAGAGATAGCAAAATGTACGTATCGTCAATTTACTACTGGTTTCTTTTATGGACCAACCACACATGAAACACAAATATATGATAGCAACACATACATTCGGGAATATACTTATTTAGGATTAATAGGAGAGAAAAACTCCGCAGGCTTGTACAGCTTGGAACAAAGAAATAAATTTTGTGTAGGTGATACAATCGAGGTTATGAAACCGGATGGAAGAAATTTAACAGCTATCGTAAAAACAATTACTGATGCAGATGGGGAACCAATGGAAAGTTGTCCACATCCAAAACAACAGATTTATGTAGATTTAGGAATAGAACTTGATATTAGAGATTTATTGCGAAAAAAAGAAGATTAGGAGGAAATAGTTTATGAGCAAAGAAATTTTTCAATCAAATGGAGAAGTAATCACAATCACAAAAAACAACTTTAAAGAGGAAGTGTTGGAGAAAGATTACCTTGTTATACTTGATTTTTGGGCAACCTGGTGTGGTCCTTGCCAGATGCTCTCACCAATTGTGGAGGGTCTTTGTAAAGAATTTACAAATGTAAAGTTTGGAAAAGTTAATACAGATGAGGAACCAGATTTAGCAATGCAATTTGGAATCCGTAATATTCCAACACTGGCATTTATCAAACATAGCAAAACGGAAGATTTATCCATTGGTTTGGTTAGTGAAGAAGAATTAAAAGATATGATAAGGAGATATCAATGAAAAAAGTTCGTTTCAATGAAGATTCTGAGATGGTCAAAAAGATTCAAGAGGGTTTAAAAAAAAGAAAAGGTTATTGTCCCTGCCGGTTAGAGCAGACAGAAGATAATAAATGTATATGCAAAGAGTTTCGGGAACAAATTGCAGATCCTGATTTTGAGGGGTATTGCCATTGCAGATTATATTATAAGGAACGCTAAATATTTCGCTTTTTTAAGAAAGGATTGATGAATATGAGAGGTATCAAAACGCCTGTTACGCAATACAGACATAAAGTATTTACAGAAGTTGCGAAGGTTGCTTTTGAATCTGAAAATATAAATAATGATATAGAAGCTATCCCATATAAACTAGTAAATGGTGATGAACCAAGTTACCGGGAAAGTATATATAGGGAAAGAGCAGTTATATCAGAGCGTGTACGTTTGGCAATGGGAATGTCCCTAAGACCGGAAGATAAACCGGTACATATTACAGATGGCATAGAAGAGAGCAACATAGACAGCAAATATTATGAACCACCTCTTATGCAAGTTATTCCATCTGCTTGTGATGCTTGCGAGGATAACAAATACGAAGTAAGCAATATGTGTCGTGGCTGTGTTGCACATCCATGTCAACAAGTATGTCCTCAAAATGCTATTTCTATGGTTAATGGACATTCTTATATTGACCAGTCAAAATGTGTAAAATGCGGAAGATGTAAAAATGTTTGCCCTTATGATGCTATTTCCAAAAAAGAAAGACCTTGTTCAAAAGCTTGTGGTGTAAAGGCCATTGAATCTGACTTTCTTGGCAGGGCAAATATTAACCCAGACAAATGTGTTTCCTGTGGTATGTGCATGGTTAGTTGTCCATTTGGAGCAATTGCAGATAAATCACAAATATTCCAATTAATCCGTGCTATGAAGAATGATAATAGCATTATGGCAATTATTGCACCAGCCATTGTAGGACAGTTTGGTAAGAATGCCACCATAAAAAATATTAAAGCAGCTCTTCAGGAAATTGGATTTGCAGAAGTTTTTGAAGTAGCATTAGGTGCTGATATGGGAGCAGTAAAAGAAGCCCATCATTATGTGGAGAAAGTCGCAACTGGAGAGTTGCCATTTCTTCTTACCTCTTGTTGCCCATCTTGGTCAATGCTGGCGAAAAAATATTTCCCTGAGATGATTGATAATGTGTCTAATGCATTAACACCAATGGTTGCAACTGCCCGTTCCATAAAAAAACAGTACAAGGATTGTAAAGTAGTGTTTATAGGTCCATGTGCGGCAAAAAAATTGGAGGCTTCCAGAAAAAGTGTACGTAGTGATGTAGATTTTGTAATCACTTTTGAAGAATTATCAGCTATTTTTGAGGCAAAAAACATCAATTTTGACAACTATGATAAAGAAGCTTCTATACATAATGCAACTGGAGCTGGAAGAGGCTATGCTGTTGCTGGTGGTGTTGCCAATGCCATTGAGCAATGTATTCATGAGTATTATCCAGAGGTAGAGGTCAATATTGAGCATGCAGAAGGTTTGGAAGATTGTAAGAAAATTTTACTACAGGCAAAAGCAGGGCGTAAGAATGGCTGTCTAATTGAAGGTATGGGCTGTCCAGGAGGATGTATTGCAGGAGCTGGTACCAATATTTCTATTCAGGATGCGAAGAAAGAGGTAAATGCATTTGTAGCACATTCTAGCAAACCACTTCCTCCAAAAGAACTAAAAGATATTGAATTATTGTAATTCTACAATTGTAGAATATAAAACTTCTTTTTTATAAAATGATGCTATGTAAGAAGAATCTAATTTACTTTGGATTATTTATACTTAATAAGTTATGAATAATTAAAGTTTAGTTACTTGATTTAACTTTTTGATTATATATCTTGGTAGAAATTATTTTCTATCAAGATATATAATTAGAAGAAATGTTGTATTTAATGGAGGAAATATGGAACTGGAAACAGAACGATTAATATTACGTCCATGGTCAATAGAAGATGCCAACACGCTATTACAATTGGGAAGTGATGCAAGAGTAGGTCCTGCTGCAGGTTGGCCAGTTCTTCACAACATAGATGATAGTAAGAAAATGATAGAGTATATTTTTTCCTGTTGGGGTTTCTTTGCATTAGAGCGAAAAAATACAAATGAATTAATAGGCTCTGTGGGAATTCTAATTGGAGAAGCCAGTAATTTTAATATAGCGGATGATGAAGGAGAAATTCTTTACTGGCTTGGAGTTCCTTATTGGCATCAGGGATATGCTACAGAGGCAGTAAAAAAAATTATCCATTATGGATTTTCTTGTCTGGAATTAAATCAAATCTGGTGTGGTTATTTTGAAGGAAATGATGTATCTAAAAAGCTTCAGGAAAATTGTGGTTTCCAATATCAATACACCATACCTAATAAAGTTCAAACATTGGCAAATGAATGGCATATACAACATGTCACATGCTTAAAAAAATAATTGCTTTTGTTTCAGTGAAAGAGGAATGAAATATGAGTCAACATCAGTTTTTATCGAAAATACAAAAGTTACACAGTATAATAGTAGTATTAGTTTAGAAGAAATGAAGGGGAGGTTAAGGATATCTATTCGTGAAATAACCCTTTTGCGAATAGATGGTAGTGAAAATAGCATAAGAAAGGGGTTTATTATGAAACGAGTAACATATCATGAACAAGTAAAAAAAGACTATGTAAAACGGTTAAATGAAATCATAAAAAAGCTTCCTGTATTTACTAAAGATTATTTTAATCATATTGACCAAAGTACCTCAGCAAGTACACAGGTAGCTTATGCAGGAAATATTTTATTGTTTTTTGAATTTCTAATAAAAAACAATCCATACTATAAGGACTATACACCAAAGGATTTTAAGCTGGAGGATATGGATAAATTAACCGCATCTGATATCGAAGAATTTAAACGTTATTTAAAAGTATATGAACATGATGGACAGGAATTATCGAACTCAGAGCGTGGAGTTGCCAGAAAAATGTCTGCCCTGCGAAGTTTCTATGGATTTCTGCAAAAAAGGGAGTTGATTACAAAAAATCCAACCTTATATGTGGATATGCCAAAACTTCACGAAAAAGAAATCATACGTTTGGATCCAGATGAAGTTGCTATTTTGTTAGATTACATTGAAAATGGCGGTGAAGGAATGACCAAACAGCAAAAAATTTATTATGAAAAAAATAAAGTCCGTGATTTGGCAATTTTTACACTATTTTTAGGTACAGGTATTCGTGTATCAGAATGTGTTGGCTTAGATATTGGAGATGTAGATTTTAAAAATAACTCCATTAAAGTTGTACGAAAAGGCGGAAATGAAATGTTTGTGTACTTTGGTGCAGAGGTACAAGAGGCATTACAGGATTATATTAAACAGGAACGCCAAAAAATCACACCTCAGGAAGGACATGAGGAGGCACTCTTCTATTCCACACAACGAAAGAGAATAACCGTTCGTGCCGTACAAAATTTAGTAAACAAATATACTTCCCATATAACAACTAAACATATTACTCCTCATAAGTTCCGAAGTACCTATGGTACTACCCTATATAAAGAAACTGGGGATATTTATCTTGTGGCAGATGTACTTGGTCACAAGGATGTGAATACCACGAAAAAACATTATGCTGCTCAGGATGACGAACGCCGAAGAAAAGCTGCAACTGCAGTTACCCTTAGAAAACCATAAAAACTTATTATGAAAGTCCAGCCAAATGGCTATATTTCGTGCAAGCTTGCTTGCAAAGAAATATAGCCATTTGGCTGGCTAAACTGTACGAGTATGTAAGGCGGCATCCTGGAATACGAATACAGTTGGTGATTGCGGGAGTGCATAGCACATAGCAATCAACTTTCATTTTTCTCAGGTCACACGCAAAGTAAATGCGTGTTTCTACCTGAATAGTTACCTACTTTTTTCTTTACAAAATAATTAGGTCACACTTTTTGCTCTCGTATAATTCTCTCTAATTGTTCTATTTCTCCAACTGATAAATCTTGTACTCTTAAAAAATCAGAAATAAAAGTTTCCAAAGAATCATTATATAATTTCTGAATCAAACTTAAGGTTTCAATTTGCTGAATTGCTCTTTTAGAGATGGCAGCCCGGCAAATAAATCCTGGCTCTTCACGAACCACTACTCCTTTATTAATTAATCGTTTGATAACGGTATATGTAGTATTTTTTTCCCAGCCAACATATTCTTTAATAATCTTTGCCATATCCTTTGCTGCTAAACTCTTGTTGGACCAAAGCAATTCCATAATATTTAATTCACCTTCATGTAAACGTATTTCTTTCATTTCACTCTCTTCCTCTCCTGTCTGCTAGTGTAGCGTCTGTATTATATTTGATTAGACTACGCTGGATATTTGCATATTGACAAGTAGTTTAACTGATTATAATGCAGACACTACACTAATTTTTCATATCTATTCAAATATTGAATAGATATATCATAACAGTTTTTTTTCTATTTGTATAGAATAAATTTGAAAATTTTATCTTTTTTTTATTATTCTGAAATGCTCGGAAATAACATGTATCCCACAAACCCTTGTATATTTTAGTAGAAAAGCAAATAACACAGATTCTACAGATGTAGTATTGTATTTTGAAGAAAAATACAGCAGACTACTTTTGTAGTCTGCCTAATAATTCCAAATAATAAGCTGGTAAAGGTGCTTCAAATTCTATATATTTCTTTATAGTGGGATGTATAAATCCCAAAACCATAGCATGTAAAGTCTGACCTTCTAATTTATAGGTATTTTTACCAGATCCATACACATCATCTCCCAACAAAGGATGATGGATACTTGCCATATGCACACGAATCTGATGTGTTCTTCCAGTTTCCAACTGACATTCAATATGAGCAAATTTTCCATCCAGATTATCTAATACACGATAATGTGTAATGGCATGTTTTCCATTCCGTTCATTAATTGCCATTTTCTTTCTATCTGTAGGATGTCTCCCAATAGGAGCGTCAATGGTTCCATTAGAATCTTTGAAGGTATTCCACACAATGGCACGATATTTCCGGGTAATGGAATGTTCTTTTAATTGTTCTGCAATAAAACGATGTGCCTTGTCATTTTTACAAGCAACAATTGCTCCTGTTGTATTTTTGTCAATACGATGAACAATTCCAGGACGCATAATTCCATTGATACCTGATAGGTGATTTTTACAATGATATAATAATCCATTTACAATAGTTCCACTGTAGTGACCTGCCGCTGGGTGAACTACCATACCTTTTCCTTTATTAATAACAATAATATCTTCATCTTCATATAATATATCCAGCTCCATTGGTTCTGGTAAAATATCCAACTCTACTGGCTCTGGAATTACAAAAGAAACTTTGTCCTGCTCTTCTACTTTGTAATTAGATTTTACTGTTTTTCCATTTACAATAACCTTGCCATCCTTCACTAACTTCTGTACAAAGGAACGGCTATATTCCTCACAATGGGAAGTAATTACCTTATCTATCCGATCTCCCCTATTCTGGCTTGAAATTGTAAATTCTACTAAACTTTCCATATACTATTCCTCTTCTTCCTTTGAAAATGCCACAAGTAGTATTAGTAAAATAGCAGAAATAGTCACATAACAATCTGCTATATTAAAAATAGGGAAATCTATTAATTTAAAATACAAAAAATCAATTACATATCCTCGAAAAAACCGGTCAATCCAATTTCCAAAAGCTCCAGCAGCCATTAGAATAAAGCAGAAAGATAACCATTTATTCCCTGTTTTTTTAGATGTGTACCAAAAGCAGCCAACAATTACAAAAAAGACGATGATAGAAATAATAGATAAAAGAAAGGTATTTCCCCTAAATAATCCAAAAGCAGCTCCAGTATTTCCACCTTCAAGATAACAAAATTCAAAAACATTAGGAAAGACAGAAAACGCATTCTGTCCTTCTAAATATAACTTTGCTATATATTTTGTAATTTGATCAAAAAAAACTAATACAATTAAAATAATTCCAGCTAACCATTTTTTCATAAAAACTCCATTCCTGATGTCAAAATAAATTCGTAAATCTTACTTATTCACAATGTAGCGGAATCCTTCTAACATTTCTTCTGTTGTAACAGTAGAATCAATAATAGACTTTCCGATTTCCTCCAAAAGAATAAATTTGATTTTTCCAGCTTCCATTTTTTTATCATTTTTTGTTATTTCAATCAATTCCTGTTCATCTAAATTTTGTACAGAAACAGGTAAATGAAGTCTGCTTAAGGTATCCTTCATTTGTTCTATATCTGCCATAGAAAGGTACCCATGCTTGTAAGAAATATAAGCCGCAGCTACCATTCCAATTGAAACACATTCTCCATGAAGAAGTTTAAAATGCATCATTTTTTCAATAGCATGTCCCAAAGTATGCCCAAAGTTTAAAGTAGCACGAATACCTAGTTCTTTCGGATCTTCTTCCACTACAATTCGTTTATTGTCACAGCTTCGATAAATCATGTATTCCAAGATATCTAAATCTCTCTGGCACAATCCCTCAATATGTTCTTTTATCCATGTGTTAAACTCTGTATCTTGAATGTAACCATATTTAGTTACTTCGCCAAATCCACTGAAATATATACGGTCATCTAAGGTTTTTAATGTTGCTGTATTAATATATACAGCTTTGGGCTGCTTAAATGCACCAATCATATTTTTGTAAGCTTGAAAATCAACTCCTGTTTTTCCTCCAATACTACTATCTACCATAGATAATAAAGTAGTTGGTAACTGGATAAAAGAGATTCCGCGCAAATATGTAGCTGCTACATATCCTGTCAAATCTCCTACTACACCACCACCAAGAGCAATCAGGAAGTCCTTTCTGTCAAATTTGGATGCAATTAAATATTCATAGAGCTGATATACAGATTCTAAATTCTTATATTCTTCTCCTGGTTTTAAAGTAAAGGTTTCTACAACAGAAGCATAATCCTTTGCAATATCTACTACTTCTTCCATATAAAAGTGACTAATTGTAGTGTCTGATACAATACAAATCCGGTGATTTGAAGTATGCAGAGAAGAAAAAACTTCTTTTAAAGCACTATAGTTATGTTCGATTCTTATATCATAAATTGGTGTTCCATTTTCTTTAACCTGAATTAGCTTACTCATAAACGGTTCCTCCCTTGTTGTTTTAAATATAGTAAACGACCATTCTGCTCTTTGGGGCATTACCATAAATGAAAGGAACGGATGCATATATGGTAAATAGATTTATTACCATTTCTACAACCGTTCCTTGTCATTTATAGTTCTGATTCAAATTCCCGGAAGCTCTTAAATTTAGGAGTTTCTCCTTGCTTTGAACCATAAATATTTTGATTATTATCCATCTCAAAGTCCAAAGAATTTCCTTCCTCTACATTAGGTGTTGTGCGAAAAGCACTTTCAGATTGTTCTGAAAACTGGTGAAAGAAATCATCTTCAGCAGAATTTGCTTTTTCTGGCTTATTAAAAGTAATTGTTTCTTTGGAAATCTTAGTGTCTTTTTTTGTCATATCTAAAGGTTCAAAAGAAAGGAAATCATCCATCAATGGAGGTGGTGTTTCTTTCTTAGGTTGTTCTTCCTCTAAAGACTGCACAGTTGCTTTGGGAAGATCTACAGGAGAATTCTCAAGTTCCTGTTGCTGTTTTAAATCCTGTAAAGTAATGGTAGGTTCGCTATCGTCATTCTTATGCAAAGCACGGAAAATATTTGCAGGGTCTTGCTCCTTTTTCTGTTCCTGTTCTTTAGAAGGTGCTGATTGAGAATAATTATGATAATGCTCGGATTTTAACATTGCCAATTGCTGTTCTTCCTGTTCTCGTAATCTCTCTAACTGCATTTTTTCAATTCGCTTCATTTCTTCTAAACTAATACCATTATTATGCTGTGTAACTTTTGTATTTTCAATAGGAACTGGTGTTGACTCAACTTCCTGTAAAGTTTCTTCTGCAATATTAGAAGAATTTGAATTCTCTTCTTCTATTGGTGCAGTCTGTGAGACATCTTTCAAAACATCTTCAGATTCCGGAATGGAAATAGTATCCTCTACCAGATTAGTTTGTACTGGTATTTCAGTTTCCTGCACAGTATCAAAAGTAACATCTTGAGCCATTGCCATATTCGAATCATTGATAGTTATATTAGTATCTAAATCATTAACTGGTATATTAACATTCGAATCACTAACTGGAACATTAATATTCAAATCATTAACTGGTATATTATCTTCCGTGAAAGAATATGGTCCTTCATACTCTTGCGTAAAATCATCAAAATCATCTACAACATCCTCCTCTGGATCTATATCCCATGGGTCAACTGTAGAATCAGAACCAGGACCAGTAACTTCACGAAATTCATGAACCTCAACAACTTCCCCTCTGGCATCCACATATATTTTCTTTTCTTCCTCAGGATTTTCTGTTTGAATAGGAGTCTCTATAGCCTTCACAATCTCTTGACTACTATCTATAGTATCCTGATCCGCCTCTGTCAAATTCTCATTCAAAGAAACTACATTCTCTTCTATAGGACGTATTGCTCTCAAAATAGGAGCATCCAGATTATATGCCTCACTTTCCAACACTTGCATTTGTGCTGTTGCAAGCTGTTTATATTGAGACTTATATTGCTCATATTGTTGTATAAGTGTCATAATCTGTGAGTGAATTCTTCTCAACTCTTCATTAGCAGATGCAATTTCTTGATCCGCCGTTTGTTTGGCATCATGTATAATATTCTTTGCCTTATCATCTGCTTCTTTTTTATAAGAATCTGCTTGCATTCTTATATCTTTTTCGTAAGAATCTGCTTGTATTCTTTTATCTTTTTCATAAGAATCTGCTCGCATTTTCACTTCTTTTTCATAAGAATCTGCCCGAATTTGTGCTTCTTTTGTTATTGCATTGGCACGGGATTGTGCTTCCTTTTCCATAGCAACCGCCTTTACTTCGGCTGCCTGCATAGTCTCTGAGGTAGTTTTTTCTGCCAATACAAGTGCTTTTTGAAGCGATTTTTCCATGTTCTTATAATATTGAACACCCTCACTTAATACACTCAATTTATCCTTTAATTCTATATTTTCTTTAAGAAGTACCTCATATTCTCTTCGCAGTGTACCAATGTATTCCTCTGTCTCTCTTTTTTTATATCCACCAACACCAGATTTAATCTTTTCTGCTGAAATATCTTCTGCTTTAAGCATCCTCTTATCCCTTCCTCCTATACATACTTTTTAAGAATAACCTTGACTTTACCTTTTTTTGTTATTCCATGTTCTTCTTTATATAAGAACTTCCCTTTTTCGCGTACGGAAATAATATCCTCATTTTTTAGTATGTAGCTATTTGATGTAATTTGTCTTCCGTTTACAAAAACTTTTCCACCTGAAATCAAAGAAACCATACTACTTCTGGATTCCCGGAAAGCCAAAGCTATCAAACTATCTAACCGGACAGAAGAAACTGTTCCATTGATTTCTTGAAACTGTTGTGTATAAGAAAAACTATTTGTTACTTTGTTGCAGCATACATTGGTATGACGTACCTTGGTCAAACTATTACAAAGGTAATCTGTCAAAGTCTCTTCAACAAATATATATGCTATTTTTTCTTGTATTAAAATATCTCCAATTTTTCTGCGTTCAATCCCCAGATTTAAAATAGCACCTAAATAATCACGATGTGATAATTTTTCTGCAAATTTATCATGAGATGGTGCAATTTGTACTGTAGATAAAGGAAAATTTTCTTTTCTAATTTCCTCACAAGAAAAACATAACATTTTTCGTTCTGCAGCATCTATTCCTCCCCAAAAAGAATATTCTACAGAAGGTAATTCTGACAACAAACCATAAAAAAGGGACTGTTCATTGAGATTTAAAAAATCAGAATAAGTAGAATATCCCTTATAAAATGCATGATTTGCTAATTCCTGCAAACGTTTATTGCATATCATGTCTTCTTTATTATTTTGTGTTGCCATAAAAACACCTCATTTAGCATTTTTTATGGTTTCCTTATAAGAGTACGAATAAATAAGATAACCATAAACAAAATAATTGCTGAGAAATCTGTCTTGGACTGCATAACAGAACGCTTCATTAGTTTTTGTATTGGATACAATAGAGGAGCTGCCAAGTCACAAAGAACTTCCCGCAGCCATCCTTTTTGCAATACGATCATTCCAACAGTGTACAACCATAAAATACATTCCAAAAAAATGCAATACCAATCTATGCATGTTATAAAAAGTGAATCTGTCATATATTTTAGAATCCTTTATTTATAGTTAAAGCATTCTTCTTATCTTCTGGAACAAAATCCAAATAATCACCAGAAATATCTACATTATCAGGTGAAAAGATAAAGATATATTTTGAAATTCTATGTAACTTCCCATTAATGGAAAAGATACATCCAGAAATGAAGTCCATAATACGTTGTGCTTCATCTTCGTCAAATCCTTCCAAATTCACTACTACAGCCTGTCCACCAAGTAAAATCTCACATACTTCCTGAGAATCCTCAAAAGAAGAAGGCTTTATAATATGAACTTCTAAAGGTTTTGTTGTTGCACGCATAGGAACAACTTTAGATTGGCGTTCTACTTTTGCTGCACGTTCTCTTCTAGGTTCTTCTTCCGCTTCCTCTCTCTGAGATGAATAAGTTCTTCTGCTTGCTTTTCTTTCCTGTGCTTCCACACGACGGGAACTGCGGACTACAGGCTCATCTTTTACTTCATCCTCATAGTCATCATAATCATCATATTCATCATCATCATTTAATTTAAAATAGTCTAAAATTCCATTAATTGAAAGCATAATATCAATCTCCTATCTAATCATTTCATTTTAGGTAAGTCATACAATATTTTAACACTTAAGTTCTAAATTGTATAGTTTCTCTCACCAAATATTCCTGTTCCAACACGGATCATAGTTGCCCCTTCTTCAATAGCAACCTGATAATCTCCTGTCATTCCCATCGATAGTATTTCCATTCTTATATTATCAGCATTTTCACTTCTCATGTCAACAAAAAGTTTGTACATTTCAGAAAAATATTTCCGATTTTCTTCTGCATTTTCCACATAAGGTGCAATCGTCATTAGTCCCTTTACACATACGTGCTTCAAATTCGCTATTTCTCTAAGTAACCCCTGTACTTCTTCCTTCGCAACTCCAAACTTACTATCTTCCTTAGCAATATTTACTTCAATGAGTATGTTAGCAGTGATTCCTTTTTTCTTTGCTTCCTCCTCAATCTGCATGGCAAGCCTCATAGAATCTACTGAGTGAATTAGGCAAGCACTATCTACAATATATTTTACCTTATTTCTTTGCAAATGTCCAATCAAATGCCAATTTAACTTTTCTGAAATTACTTCTATTTTACTTGTAAGTTCTTGTACCTTATTTTCTCCAAAATCCCGGATACCATAAGCCATAGCTTGCCGGATATCTTCCACAGGTTTCGTCTTACTT
>JAAVHR010000045.1 GCA_014799595.1 Clostridiales bacterium
TAATGCGTTTGCTGCGGCACCGAAGCACTTCGTGCCCCGACACCTAGTATTCATCGTTTACGGCGTGGACTACCAGGGTATCTAATCCTGTTTGCTCCCCACGCTTTCGAGCCTCAACGTCAGTTACAGTCCAGTAAGCCGCCTTCGCCACTGGTGTTCCTCCTAATATCTACGCATTTCACCGCTACACTAGGAATTCCACTTACCTCTCCTGCACTCAAGTTACACAGTTTCAAATGCACTCCCGCAGTTGAGCCCCGGGTTTTCACATCTGACTTGCATAACCGCCTACGCTCCCTTTACACCCAGTAATTCCGGATAACGCTTGCCCCCTACGTATTACCGCGGCTGCTGGCACGTAGTTAGCCGGGGCTTCTTAGTCAGGTACCGTCATTTTCTTCCCTGCTGATAGAGCTTTACATAACGAATTACTTCTTCACTCACGCGGCGTCGCTGCATCAGGGTTCCCCCCATTGTGCAATATTCCCCACTGCTGCCTCCCGTAGGAGTTTGGGCCGTGTCTCAGTCCCAATGTGGCCGTCCACTCTCTCAAGCCGGCTACTGATCGTTGCCTTGGTAGGCCGTTACCCTCCCAACTAGCTAATCAGACGCGGGTCCATCTTACACCGATAAATCTTTTCCGTCTGTACCATGCGGTACTAGCGGGTTATGCGGTATTAGCAGTCATTTCTAACTGTTATCCCCCTGTGTAAGGCAGGTTACCCACGCGTTACTCACCCGTCCGCCACTCAGTCACTGTATCTTCCGCCCGGAGGTTTCCGTTACAGTGCTTCGTTCGACTTGCATGTGTTAAGCACGCCGCCAGCGTTCATCCTGAGCCAGGATCAAACTCTCATATTTAAGTTGTCCTTGCTAGAAACTTGCTAGCTTTTTATCCTTTACTGATAAAGGTTTGGTTCGCGAACATCTTTGATGTTCTCTTGAAATTGTTTTTGAATTTTCAAGGTTGTTTCACTGTTTAATTGTCAAAGTCCAAACGCTGGATGTATTGATTTCACTACTGTTTCAGCGTTTCTCACTTGTGTTCTTGCCCAAGCGACTTTTATAGTATAGCATGTCGTTTTTTTAATGTCAACACTTTTTTTAATATTTTTTTATTTTTTTCTTCAAGTAGCTTTTATCAATATTTTCCCTCCTTTTCTATTACTCATTATGCATACAAAACAGCACTTAAAGAGCTTCTCTTCTGACTATGTATTTTTTTGAATAACAATATTGTAATTGTATTATACGGATTATTTTTCGTTTGATGGTTACATTATACTTTCCAATACCCAATCTACTAACAGATTATTATTATATAAAAAGGTTAAAATCGTACTATCATTAATATATTTATAACACATAATACCCATCGAAGTTGTACTAAGTAAAAGAAGGAACAGAAAGCCTACCCAAACAATAAGCAATCCACTAATTGCTCCTGCAATTGCTCCTGTAATTTCATTTATATTTTTTATTATAGGAAGCTTGTCCACCAAGTTAAATACTATTGTAATAATACGTAATAGCACTTTAAATACTACAAAAACAATAATATATGTTATAGCTTTTATGACAATTCTAGCTATATAATCAGATATCTCTTTTGCAAAGTTTATTGCTGTTATCTTTCCTTTGTTCTCTAATATTTTTGATGTATTTTTCAGCATTGCATTTTTTATTTTCTTAGGAAGAATCAGTTTATCAATCAATGCTTCCTTTTGTGCCACACTCATATTTTTTTTGTCTTTTTTATTAGTTTCTTTTATGCCATTCACCATATTATTTGTAATGTCTACACATTTTTCCTCAATGCCCAGTCCTTCATTCACCCATTCTGAAAAATAGTTCAGAACAATCTCACTATTACATAGACTCTCACTAAACGTGGGAGCCAATATCAATGCCACCAAAATACTAAGAATCATAGAAAATAAAGAAATCGCCATTTTGATAATTCCTTTTTGATATCCACGTACTGTAAATCCTATAATTATTGCTAAAGTTATTATTAAGAGCCAATTCATCATTTTTCCTGTACCTCTTTTCCTGCCAATCGGATCTGCTTTAAGCTATCTCCATCTATCAGCAAATATTTATCTGTCCCTGTAATAGCAAAGAAGTATGATGCACTGCTTGCTAATTGACAATTAAACTTTTCCTTTCCATTTAAGCGAATGATGTGTGCTTCCCTATTTGAATATAAAATCACTTCCTTATCACCCATTTCTATAGAATCATACGTATATGTAATTTCTTTTTCCAATATTTTTTTACCATTTGTATTGTATACATGCAGTTTATAAGGCACCTCTACATTATCTGTTTCTTCTGTAATAACTGATATATATTTGCTGTTTCGGCAAAAACTTCTTATAGTTCCTTTTATATCAACAGATGCTACATCTTGTGGTGTCTCTTGCATATTATACAGTAGAAATCCTTCCTTGGTATATGCACAAATGGTATTGTTTGTAAGAAAATCAATATCCACCACTACTTGCTGTTCTAACGGTCTGGAACCTACAATTCGATCTACACTGTTTTTTCCTACACTATCAAAATTATAAAAATTCAAACTACTCTCTAATACGCCATTTTGTACATTAATATAACTGGTTACTAACTTCTGTCCATCATTCGATAAAGCTATTGCTACCGGAAATCCATCATTATCTGTACTTGTTGCTATACTAACTTTTAGCTGTTCTGCTACATTATAAGGATCATATATATTAATATTAGCTTCCCCATTCTTTTTTAGTACTACAGCATATACACCTTGTTTTGCCACAGATATCTGTTCAATTGGTGCATCCATTTTCATATATGTTCCTGTATCGGAACCATTAAAAATGTATACATCTTTACCTCCAATGTCTGCTATGGCAACAAAATCACCGCATGTTACTGCTAAAGGATTCTTCATCTCGTAACTACCACTCCATAAGATTTCTCCATTTGCCCGAAAACCGGTAGCTCCATCCTTACTATATTTCAAAAAGTTCTTACCATAAGGTACATAGGTTACACTATTGCTATCTGCCCTTTCTGTACTTTTTATTACAGTATATCCTTTATAGGTTCGGTTCATTTGATAAAAAATGTGAATAACCACCAAGCAAATACACATAATAATACTGCCTATTACCAATATCTTTTTCATGCGTTTTGTTTTATTTTTATATTCTTTGTATCTTTTTATTTCATTTCTTTCTGTTAAACTTGTCATAATTTACACCTTGCTTATTTTCCATGCTATGCTTTCTCATTTTTATGTCTGCGTTTATTATATCATATTTACTATAGTTCTCTCAAGCATAGTTAATTGTTCTTTTACTCCCACAATTTAATTTTCTGTCCTGCTACAATTTTATCTTTATCTTCTATATTATTTATCTTTAATATATCATCCATCTTTTCTAAACTTTGAAACTGTTTCATACAGATACTAACCATAGTATCACCAGGCTGAATAATATAATACTGTCCTTCTTCTTCTATTTGCACTACTTCTTTTGTTTCAACTTTTTCTTCTTTTGGCTTTTTTTCAGTTTCTCCCTGCTTGTCCACTTCTTCTTTCTTGTCCACTTCTTCTTTTGAAATTGTTATTTTTGATTCCTGTTGTTCTACAAATAGTTCATCATCTTTATCATTGTCTACTTGATTATTTTCTAAAAAAGTTTCTTTTACATGTCCCCATTCTTTTATCATTTCTCTGTTTTGCCATAGTATTCCGAATACAAATACAGCTCCCAATATAGATGCAATTTTTATTTTTTTTCTTGTCTGCCTCTTCTTTCTTTTTGCCTCTTGCATACCCTCCATTCTTTTTTTCATTTCTTTAATTGCATAATCATCCACTTTCTCACTAGGCATAATTCCTTTTTTCTTTAACATGTAATTTTGCATTTCTTGATTCTTTTCATAATATATGTAATATCCTTCTTTTTTCTTTAGATGTTTTTTTTCAAATACAAAAAAACATTCTTCCCTTTCCAGAGTATCATATAACATTAATGTCTTATCTTGTCCAGAAAAGTTATCAATATGGATTTTTTCTAATACTTCTGTTGTCTCTAGCGGAATACCTGCTTTAGTTAACATCCATCCTACTATACTTCCATTCTTGAAATTTTCTTCAATCTCTTGATAGATACTCTCCCATATCTCTTTTGGAAAACATTTTCCTTCTTCTAAGTCTATTCCTTCGACTTCAATCGCACCTTGTATAAAAATACATTGATTTCCTTCCACTTCTCTATAATCGCCTAGAAAAACCGCTGTTTTATATGTGCTTGTGCTCTCTTTCCCTAAGTATCTTATAAAGGACATTACATAATCTTCTATATATATTTTTCGATTGTCCTCAGGTTGTCCAATTTGTCGTATGTTCTTTGGCATAGAAAATAAAACTTCTCTCTTCTTCTCTTGTAAGTCTTCTTTTTTTACATCATCTACCATTCTTTTTCCCTTTCTTTCTTATTTATTTTCCTCTCCCAATCTACTAGTCAAATACTGCACTACAAGCCAATTGGAGATAAAAGAGAAGAATTTATCTTTATCCTATCACACTATAAATGCATATTTTGTCAAATGGCAGAAAAAGTCTATGAATTTTTGATAATGAAAGTGCATCAAAAAAATCACAGACTTTTCTATAATATATCCAAAATATTGGTTTTATTATAACATGCAGAAGCTTTATTTACTTGAGATTATTCACGGCCTTAAGCATGAACTAAGTCTTATGTAAGCCGAAGGCTTAGAAATGAAAACTTAGTCATGCTTAATAGGTCAATTGACGATGATTGCAGACAGGTGACGCTGATAAGCGACTCCTAGCTGCGATAGCAGCGGTCTGCAATATAGGGCGTGAATAATTAAGATTTACTATACGTTATTTAACCTACTGCTGGATCCTCATCGTCATCTGGTGCTGGCGGCTCAGTAATCACTGGCTCAGGTTCCGTTGGTTCTTCGGTTTCTATTGGTTCTGGGTCTACTGGTTCAGCAGGTGTCCAATCATCGGTTTCTTTTGGTTCTATTGGTTTCTTAGTTTTCGTTGGCTCTTCCGTTTCTTCTGGCTCTTCGGTTTCCTCTGGTTCCTCGGTTTCTTCTGGTTTTTTTGTTTCTTCTACCGTTTCATCTTTTCCTGTTGTCTTTCCATAATAATCATCATGTAATTCTGCATATTCTAAATTTTTATGCAATTCCTCCATAAACATTTTCCAAATTCTACCAGGATAGGTGCTGCCATACAAATCAGAAACCGTCTGTGGAGTATCATATCCAACCCATACTGCTGTTGTATAGTAGGAGGTAAATCCGCAAAACCATCCATCTTTTTTATCATTTGTAGTTCCAGTCTTTCCAGCACAAGGCATATTATATAATTTTAAAGCTGCTCCAGTTCCTCCACTTTCCATAACGCTTTCCATACAACTTGTCATCATGTGGACAGCTTCTTTAGAATATATCTGTTTCTTTTCTTTTTTACTGTTATAGATGACATTATCTCTAGAATCTGTTATTTTATTAATACAGGTAGGTGTTCTATAATATCCCTCGTTTTCAATTGTTGCAAAACCAGATGCCATTTCCAAAGGACTAACTCCATTTGTTAATCCCCCTAAAGAGGATGCAGGATAATAATCCCGATCCACAATATTAGAAAATCCCATATCCAACAAGTAGGAAAGCCCTTCTTTTGGTGTAATCTCTTCAAATAACTTCCATGCAATTACGTTTTTTGATTTTAACACAGCTGTACGAATCGGAATCTTTCCTGAATATACACCATCCGAATTCCTAGGTCCACCCTCGAATCTAGTATCATCCACAATAGAACTTGGTGTATATCCGTTTTCAAATGCTGGTGTATATACAACCAATGGTTTAATGGAACTTCCCGGCTGTCGAAAACTTTGAAATGCCCGATTCAAAGTGTATCCCTCTGATTTTTGCTTTCTTCCACCAACAATGGCTATTACTTTTCCTGTTTTATTATTAATACAAACTCCAGCTCCCTGCATTTTATATATTCCGTCTTTTGTCTTCTCTGTAAATCCACTTAAAGTTTCGTTCACTGCATTTTGCAGTTTTTTTTGTTTGTTCATGTTAATAGAAGTATAAATACGATATCCTCCTGAGTACATGGATTGCTCACATTGCTGGTAAAGTGTATCATAATTTTCTTGGTATTTTTGTTTCTCTTTTTCATTAGAAAATTTATATCGGAACCGGAATCCTTGGCTTTCCATTAATGCACGTACTGCACAGTACCGAACAAACGTCTCGACATAATCCTGCTTTTTTTTCTTTTTCATGTTCAGAGTTATATCTTCTAATACAGCTTTTTCATACTCTTCTGTCTTAATTACACCATCATCTAACATGTTTTTCAAAATCAAGTCTCTTCGTTGTAGTGTATTTTGTATATTATCTACTGGATCATATTTCGTTGGTCCATTAGGAATTGCACATAAAAATGCAATTTGTGAAAGAGATAGCTGTTCTACTGGTTTATTAAAGTAACCGTAGCTTGCTGCCTGTATTCCATAAAATCCATTAGAGAAATAAATATTATTAATATAAAATTCTAATATTTGGTCCTTGGTATATTTTTTTTCTAACTCTCTAGCATAAAACATCTCCCGGATTTTTCGGCTCATAGTTACTTCCTTGCTGATAAATACATTACGTACCAACTGTTGGGTAATTGTACTTCCTCCCTGTGTAACCTCTCCATGTTTTACATATTGCAGAGCTGCTCTCATAATGGCAAGATAATCTACACCTCCATGATCATAATATTTTTTATCTTCTACTGAAACAAATGCCTTTTTTACATAATCTGGTATTTCTTCGCTACTAAGATAATAAACATCTTTTTCCCCTTTTAACTCTGATATAGTTTTTCCTTTATTATCATATACTACACTTGTCTCAGATTGCCGGAAAGTCTCTGTTGTAGATGATGCCACTTCAAGACGTGCCTCTTCCTGCATCGCCAGAATATCCTTTCCGTATGTAAAATAAAAAATAACACCTCCCACAAGTACAACAGATAGTAAGATAAGTAAACTTACTTTCAAAGTCATAATAAACCGTCTTAATGCCCTATTTTTAATCTTGGGGGCTTTCTTTTTCTTTTTACTATTTTTCTTTCCCATATTCAACCAAACCTTTCTGCATTTCAAAAGACCAAACAGAGAACACTTTTTGTTCTTTTGTTCATATTTTGTCCTATTGCCAGCTAATAACTTTTTAGAGGTAACACAATACGAAAACAAGTTCCACGGGTATACTGGCTTTTTACTTCTATCGTTCCTGCATGCTTCAAAACTATAAGTTTTGCAATGGATAACCCCAATCCATGTCCACTAATATTGCTACTTTGAACATGGTCTGACCGATAGAAACGTTGAAAAATATTATCCATATCTTTCTCGTCCATGCCTATTCCTGTATCTGCGATGGTAATCACGCAATTTTCGTTTTCCTGCTCACATCCCATATATATAGTATCACCAGATTCTGTATATTTTATTGCATTTTCATACAAAACCCGGATTGCTTCTTTGATGGTCTGTGCATCTCCATATAATATTACCGAATCCATATCTAATGCTTCAATATTTCTCTCTTTTTCTGTAACTTTGGATTCCCGAAATATTTCTTGTAGTAAACCCCCTACATCAAATTTCTTCTTATGGAGTTTTAATGTCTTTTTATCATGCCGGGACAAAAAGAGTAATTTTTCTACTAATTCCTGCATAGATTGTGCCTCATTTTTTATGGCATCAACAGATTCTTTTAACACTTCCGCATCCTCCGCACCCCAGCGGTCAAGCATATTTACATAACCTTGTATTACGGAAATTGGTGTCCGAAGTTCATGGGAAGCATCAGATACAAATTGTTTCTGTGTTTCATAGGATAATTCCAAACGGTCTAGCATACCATTTATAGTCCCTGCAATGTCACGAAGTTCATTCTGTGTCCCTTCCAGATTTAACCGCTCGTTTTCCAGATTGTTAATGGTAATACGCTTTGTACTTTTTATAATATCCTGCATCTTCTCTGCAATTCTATGCATATTTTTCTTAGACAATCTTACAATAACCAACATTCCTATCAGATAAAGTAATATTGTTCTATAATAAAGACTTGTAAGCTCAAAGTCCCAGTCATGCTCATTATAACGAAATACTATATGTAATTCATCTAAATTGCTATGGAATAAAACATATCCCACTGGTATAAATACCAAAGCCCCGAAAACAGCCATCCACATCATATATCGGATAGATATTTGCAGTTCCAAGGACAAATGTACTTTACTTTTCCACGCTTCCCATTTTTTTTCTAAAGGAAGTATTGTCTTGCGAAGGAAAGAACGTATTTTTTCAACTATTTCTTCACTCATCTTTTATTATATATCCCACCCCTCTTACAGTATTTACTATCTTAACATTATATTTTGCATCTATTTTTTGACGAATATAACGAATGTATACATCAACTACATTAGTATCTCCAAGATAATCGTACTCCCATACATTGTTTAATAGCTCTTCTCTGGATACGGCTTCATTCTTATGCATTAACAAATATTGCATTAACTGAAATTCTTTTTTGGTTAGTGCAATAAGTTCTTCTCCATAATATACTTCATATTTCTTACAGTCCAGTCGAAGCTTACCTGCTGTAAGCATTGTTTTCTCTTTATCTTTGCAGCGATTTAGTGCAACACGTATTCTTGCAAATAGTTCTTCTATTGCAAAAGGTTTTGTCATATAGTCATCCGCTCCATTATCTAATCCTGTGACCTTATCCATAACATCATCTTTTGCCGTCAACATAATAATTGGTATATCTGAACCAGCCTCTCTTATTCGTTTACAAACTTCTATTCCTGAAAAAACTGGCAACATCACATCTAATATAACTAAGTCTATGTCCTCTGACATTGCCAAATCAAGACCAGTTTGTCCATCTCCTGCAATGGCTACCTCATAACCCTCGTGTTTTAATTCTAATTCTACAAATCTTGCAATCTTTCTTTCATCCTCAACAATTAGTATTTTCGCCAATTTGAGTCTTCCTTTCTTGTCATAAGGAAAAAGAGTTGTTGCATGCAACAACTCTTTTATACTAGTCTAAAATCTCTCTGACTGCTTTCACCACATTATCTGTCGTAATTCCAAACTTTTCAAATAATGTGTTTGCTGGTGCAGAAGCACCAAAACTTTCCATTGTTACATACGAACCATCTAGTCCTACATATTTGCCCCAACCAAAGCTTGATAAAGCTTCAATTGCTACTCTCTTACGACAATTCTTTGGTAATACACTGTCTCTATATTCCTGAGATTGCTGGTCAAATACATCCATAGAAGGCATACTTACAACACGTACTGCTATATTTTCTTTCTCAAGCTGCACTTTTGCTTCCACTGCTAATTGAACCTCTGAACCACTTGCCATTAAAATCACATCCGGATTTTCTTTCTTACTATCAGAAAGAATATATCCACCTTTTAAAGCATCTTTGCCTGTTCCTTCAAGCTGTGGCAGGTTTTGTCTGGTAAGTACAAGAGCAGTTGGTGTATGTTTTGAAGTAACTGCATAAAACCATGCTGCAGCAGTCTCTGCTGTATCTGCTGGTCTGTATACTGTGAAATTCGGCAAGGAACGCAACATTGCTAACTGTTCAATTGGTTCATGAGTAGGTCCGTCCTCTCCTACACCAATACTATCATGTGTAAACACATAAGTAAGTGGTGTCCCCATAAGTGCGGAAAGCCTTGCCATTGGTTTTACATAATCAGAAAATACAAAAAAAGTGGATACATACGGTTTTAATCCTCCATGTAAAGCCATACCATTACCAATTGCCGCCATCGCCAGCTCCCTGACTCCAAAGTGTAAATTACGTCCACCATAATTTGTTGCTGAGAAATCACCTTCTCCACTCATGTATGTCTTTGTAGAAGGTGCCAAATCTGCAGAACCTCCAATAAATCCTGGAACATAATTCTTAATCTTATTGATAAGTTGTCCTGAAATATTTCTTGTTGCATCTGCTTTCTGTTCCACTTCCCAGAAATCTTTGGCTTCTAAGAGTATCTCTTCAATATTGCTATTATGCATCTTATCCCATAATTCTTTCATCTCTGGATATTTTACACAATACTCTTCAAACATAATATTCCACTTTTTCTCTATATTTTGATTTTCTTTTACAATCTGTGCTACATAATCGTATATTTCTTGTGGAATATAAAATTCCTTCTCTGGATCTAATCCAAGATTTTCTTTTAAGGCATAAACATTATCTAAGCCCAAAGGTTCCCCATGAGCACTTGCTGTTCCTTCTTTTGCTGGACATCCATGTCCAATTTTTGTACGAACAGTTATCATGGTAGGTCTTGTAGTATCTGCTTTTGCCTCTGTAATCGCTTTTCCAATCTCCTCTAAATTATTCCCATCTTCTACAACTAAAGTCTGGAATCCAAATGCCTCAAATCTCTTTTTTACATCTTCGGTAAAGGCAATATCAGTATCCCCTTCTATGGAAATCTTGTTAGAATCATATAAAACAATTAACTTTCCAAGTTTCAATGTTCCTGCCAAAGAGAAGGCTTCATAGGAAACACCTTCCATCATACAACCATCACCACCTAATACATAGGTGTAATGATCCACTATAGGATATCCTTCTTTGTTAAATCGTGTTGCTAAATGTGCTTCTGCCATTGCCATACCTACAGCCATTGCCATACCAGCACCTAAAGGTCCTGTTGTGGCTTCTACACCAATTGTGTGGCCATACTCTGGATGTCCTGGTGTTTTAGAATTCCATTGTCTGAAATCTTTCATATCATCCATAGATAAATTTCCATATCCAAACAAATGAAGTAATGCATATAACAAGGAGGAACCATGTCCACCAGACAAAATAAAACGGTCTCTATTTACCCAGTCTGGATTCTTTGGGTTATGCTTCATGTGTTTTNCCCATAATTCATAAGCCATAGGTGCTGCTCCTAATGGCAATCCAGGATGACCNGAATTTGCCTTTTGTACTGTATCTGCTGCCAACGCACGTATGGCATTCACTGACATCATATCTATATCATTCATCTTAACGTTCCTCCTAAGTTCTTAACTTCACTATCGCATAATTCATACACATTATATACTATTTCAACTAAAAAATCCATGCAAAAGTTATATTTATTGCACTTTGTATGCTACACTTCCTTGTAATGTCCGAAATTATACAAAATGCACGAAAAGGATTCCTCGCAGTAAATGCGTGTTTCTACCTGAATAGTTACTTTCATTTTACATAACTTTTATATAGCGGTAAAAAATTCTCTTCCATCTTGGACTGCTCTTATAACTATTTTTTTGCAAAGTATGGTANATCTCTCTNCTTTTTTCTACATCATCCANTAGTGGCGGTTTATTACTGAAAGCNCAATGATTGCTAATAACTAACAATTGTTCCCACTGTTTTTGGNTAATTCCTTCTACTAAGTCTTCTTTTTCTATTTGTAACCATTCTCTTAAAGATTCTTCTTTGCTTTTGTATTTCTTAATACAAAGAATCCGGTCAATCTCTTTATAAAGAAAAGTAATACATTCCTTAAAATCCNCCTGCTTCTCTTTATGCCTACGATATCGGCAAAGCATAAATCTTCGNAGCCAAATTCCAAAGAATAACAAAAGAATAAGGACTATATTTCGTAGAATTGTCTTTATTTTTTTTATGATTGGTAAAGTAGTCTTAGTAGGTTTTGTTTCATTAGATGAGGTTGTGGTTTGAGATGTTTTTGGTGTTTCTGTAGGCTGAGGATTGGTTATTTCCTCTTCTTCCTTAATTAAATCTTTCAGTTCAAATCCCTCACTATATCCTGGTGTCATTTCCACTGGAACCCAACCATAGTCATGAATATAAACTTCTACCCAAGCATGAGCATTCTCGTCTGTCAGTTCCACAGATAAATAGTCATTTTCATATTTACCTAATTTTAAATTTGTACTACTTGCCATATANCCTTCCACATATCTTGCCGGAATGCCAAGACTTCTTAACATTANNGCTGCTGTTGTGGCATAATGNGTACAAAANCCTTGCTGATTTTCATATAGAAAATGGGAAACAAAATCCTCTCCTTTAGGAACGGCTCCTGGTGNCAAAGAATAACTAGTATTTTCTGACAAATACTCTTTTACCAGTAATAGACCAGAAACCATTTTTTCCCATTCTACTGATTTGCTATCAACTCCTGAAATATTTAGTCCTTCCAGCCATTCTTCTTGAATGTCATTATGGAATCCCCATTCATTTTTCGCTTGGTTCATGGTACCAAGCAGTTGGTTTTTCAATTCCTCAGGCACTTGCAGATAGGTCTGCTCCACATAACTTTCGTATTGTTGCTGNTAGTTTCGGAATATTTTAAAGTTTTTTAAAAGCTCCAACATGGTTTTTGCATTTACATCTGCATAATTACTTAAACTCCAAATTTTNTCAGTTNCTTGATAAATTTCCATATAATCATATTCTTCATATTTCCTCTGAAATATGGAAAAATTCACCTAATGTNATTTCTTCCATATTCTCTGTAGAATAGTCTTCTAATTTTTGTCCCAACCGNTCTTCCACNTCTTCTATCATANATTCTATATCGGCAAGAAATTCTTCAGATANCCAGTTATTCCAATCATATTCTTCCTGNTTACTAACAAAATCCGCAACANNGTCTCCTGCTGCTACCACTTCCNATTTATAATAACNCTTGNTTTTCTTTCCTTCTATGGATAATTTNCCATTCTTTTCCAATANNTTTTCTGAAACATAATAAGGAGTAAACAGTGTNCCATAACTCTCTGCAATATTATCTATTTCNACCTGCTGAAGAAAATCTGGAAATAACCCTCTAATNAAATCAGCTTTTTCNGTTCCCTGNTAAGCTGGAAATTCANCNTTTTCCTNTTCTTTATCATTTTGGAAAGTTTCTCCTATACTATTATGATAATTTAACAATGCCAAATAATAATATAAAAGTGCNGCATCATAATCCTCTACTTTTATATCACTGATAGCTTCTAACCGTTGTTTCTCTTCTTCATCTTCCTTAGTCAGTCCTACCCANGTATTATCCTGATAATAACTGCCTATGTANCCTCTNAAATATACTGGCTTAAATTCTTTTTTTTCTAAANGTAACTTTAATTTGACATCTCCTGTGTATTCAATTCCCTCCACTTGTCCAAGTTCACCAAAATTAATTCCTCCGCTTACTCTTCCCTGACAAAAGGTACCACGAATTAAATTATCCAATCCTCTTCTAATATTNTCCTGNAANGNAACTTTAAAATTCTTATTTTTTGCAAGTTCCTTATAAGTATCTTCTCCAAGAANCAAAGNAAAAATTCCAAACCATATTCCTACAGACACTATTTGNAACATCCGGACTTTNCNTTGTATTTTCTTTTGTGTAGACAATTTCTTTTCTGTTGCTGTTCTTTTATANAAACNACTGCCCCCATAGACCAGCAAACCTGCAAAGTAACCAAAACGATGTCCTATAGCCGGCACCAGTCCAACCATTTCCGGTATAAAAGCAATCCAAATGGTCGCAAGTAATAACACTACTATGGGAAGGTCATTTCGAATAATATATGCAACAAAGCCAATTAGAAATACAGAAATATAGATAAAAAATATAGTAGTTGCCTGCACTTCATCTCCGCTATTTATTTGATATTCTGCTAAATCTACACCAAAATAATTCTCTATGTGCCGAAATACTGTATTTACTACTAATGCCAATCCATTAGAAATCTCACTTCGGAAATAATATCCGGCTGCACCATAAGCGACAATCTCTCCAAAAAGTAAAATTCCTCCCCACTTTTTTTGAAAAAAACTAATATAAAACAGGATGGACAAAAAAATCACAGCCAGCAGATAAACTTTCTGGTTCATCTGTATGTCACATCCATTTGTAAAACTTAATATGGATGTCCCCGAAACTATCATNATTAAAATCAATTCCACCAGATAACATAACCATACAAAATCTTTCTTTTTGGGATAGGAAACTGTCATATTTTTTTTGCATATTACGCCATTTTCTTTGTTTTGTGTCTTTTCTATCATTTCCTTAAGCAATATCCTCCTTGTCTAATCTTCCCACACCGGCACGAATAACCTGTTTGGCAAGTTCTCCCAAATCTTCTATATTTTGAATCTTTGTATTTTCATAAATTCCCATTTGAGGATGATACCAAATTACCTTATGAATCCGTCCTGCCTGCAATAATGTCCAACAAATATTTACCAACTCTTCCAGTTTTTCATCATACCATTCATAACTGCATTCTTCTTCACAGATAAGTCCAAAGTTTACAATATCCGCATCTTCCTCTTCTTTGCCAAACTCTTTTATTAATATCTGTTTCCTTTTGGAAGATAATTTCCAGTGAATTGATTTTGGATGATCCCCTGGATGGTATTCCCGTATGCCAATCACCTCACTAGTATCCTCTCCTTTTTCTAAAGTTGATTGATTGATATTCTCAGAGTTATCCCATAAATTCTCTAATAAATCCTCCATTATTTCAAATTCGGGAATCACCATTACCTCTTGTTCTCCATGAATAGGTATCTTTACAGACAACAAGCGAAAAAAATCATACACTTTTAGATACTCACATGCAATTTGTATCAATCCACAGTGATTGCAATGAAACTCTATTTGAATTTTCTCCTGACCTTTCGCATCCACACGGCAAATTGCATCTGCATTCTGATATTCTTCATCTAATTGATTCTTGTATTTTATCTTCATGACACCATAAGCAAGAGGAAAAATACTACGATTCTCTGTAAGGACTGTCAATATAAAATCTTCACCCATCTTAACCATTTGCTCAGTTGTTGTAAGTTTTGCCTTTGTCCGGCGTTGCAAAAAAATCAAACATAAACAAGAAAATGGCGGTATTGTTATCATACACCACATAATTACCAAAGAAACATACTTATCATATAATACTGCGTAGTATATACTTGCACATATACATAAAATATAGATTATTCTATTTTTCCACATATTCATTCCTACTCCTTTTTATGCCAAAGCAGGTTTGGGTACTTTATTTAATATATCACTTAGTATTATCTCTGGTTGTACATGGCTCATACGTGCCTTTTGATTTAATACTATTCTATGTGCTGCTACATCTGTAAACACCTCTGATACATCCTCTGGAATGACATAATCCCTTCCCTGCAAAAAGGCATGTGCCTTAGCCATAGCCAGCAATGCCAAACTGCCTCTTGGACTGACTCCTAATTCTATATGAGGATGATTTCTTGTGGTAGTTACTAATTTTGTAAGATATGCATAAATAGAATCTTGTACAAAAATCTGTTCTGCCATTTTCTGCAAAGAAGTTAGTTCTCCTGCAGTAAGTACCTGCTGTATATTATCCATAGGATTTGTACTCTGTCTTTCTTTTAGCATACGCATTTCTTGTTCTGGCGAAGGATATCCCATACTAATTTTTATCATAAACCTATCTAATTGTGACTCTGGCAACATCTGCGTACCTATAGAATTCACTGGATTTTGTGTGGCAATTACTACAAATGGTTTTGGCACTTTCCAAGTAGTTCCATCTACACTTACATTTCCTTCCTCCATTACTTCCAATAAAGCCGCTTGTGTTTTTGAAGAGGTACGGTTTATTTCATCTGCTAAAAAAATATTACAAAGCACTGCCCCAGGCTTATACTCCAATTGGTTGTCCTTGTTTAACACAGAGAATCCTACTACATCACTTGGCAGCACGTCAGGTGTAAACTGCACTCTTCGGTAATCTAACAGCATTGCTTTTGAAAAGGAAAGTGCCAATGTTGTCTTTCCTACTCCCGGAATATCTTCTATTAGTATGTGACCTTTCGCAAGAATAGCTGTCATTACCTTTTGAATAACCTCTTCTTTTCCTGAAATCACCTTTTTTATTTCTCCCAAAACATATTGTAATTTTTCCTGATACTGATTCATCTTCTACTCCTTTATGCATGTATTTGAATTTCTATATATTCACTCTTTTTAGGTAGAACCTTGCACTCTGCTGCAAGGTTCATAAAGCACCAAATGCTGCTTTTGCACTTGTGTGCATCCTCGTTTACGAAACACTCATGCGAATATATTTATGGTGGTGCCGCAGCCCACAAGGCATGGGTGTTTTGTAGCTGTTCAGAAACATGAACTGTTACTGAATTGGGCAAGCTTCGCATGTAAATTGCCCAATTCCAATCCTGATTT
>JAAVHR010000046.1 GCA_014799595.1 Clostridiales bacterium
ATAAAGTAAAAACGATCCGCTTAGGATGTGCACAGATGCGTAAGGAATATTGTTGCAAAAAAAACATGCAACACGCATCTGGCACGCAAAGTTGCAATCCCCTCATAAATGAGGGGGGGTAGGGGAGTTGATGTGGACTTGCCCACTTTATTCTATTTTACTCTTAGGTGGTGAAATACTATGGATGAATAGAATGTGTTTTTTGTAACAATGTACCAAAAATATAAATTCTTTTACCATAATTGTCCATAAATGGAAAAAAAAGAAAAGAGGACTTGCAATTTATAGTGAAATTGATTAAAATAATAAATGGGTTTGCGAGTAGCAGACATAAAATGGTTAATTTACTGTTCGGGATGTTGTTGCAAAAGCAACTACATGGACAGGCAGTATATATTAAATTAAAATTTATTTTCTAGGAGGAACAAAACATGTCAGTAAAAGTAGCAATTAATGGTTTTGGACGTATCGGACGTCTTGCATTCAGACAAATGTTTGGAGCAGAAGGATATGAAGTAGTAGCAATTAACGATTTAACAAGCCCTAAAATGTTAGCTCATTTATTAAAGTATGATTCATCACAGGGTAAATATGAGAAGGCTGATAGTGTAACAGCAGGAGAAGATTCTATCACAGTTGATGGAAAAGAAATCAAAATTTATGCTGAGGCTGATGCAAGCAAATGTCCTTGGGGAGCATTAAATGTAGATGTAGTTTTAGAATGTACAGGTTTCTACTGCTCTAAAGATAAAGCGTCTGCTCATATCACAGCAGGTGCTCGTAAAGTTGTTATTTCTGCACCAGCAGGTAATGACCTTCCTACTATCGTTTACAATGTAAACCATGATACTTTAAAAGNTGAAGATANAGTAATTTCTGCAGCTTCTTNTACAACAAACNNTTTANNACCTATGGCTGATGCATTAAATAAATATGCAGCTATCCAGTCTGGTATTATGTGTACAATCCATGCTTATACAGGAGATCAGATGACTCTTGATGGACCACAGAGAAAAGGTGATTTAAGAAGATCCCGTGCAGCAGCAGTAAATATCGTTCCTAACTCAACTGGTGCAGCAAAAGCTATTGGATTAGTTATTCCAGAATTAAATGGTAAGTTAATCGGATCTGCTCAGCGTGTTCCAACTCCAACAGGATCTACAACAATCTTAACAGCAGTTGTAAAAGGTAATGATGTAACTGTTGAGGGTATCAATGCAGCTATGAAAGCAGCAGCTAACGAATCATTTGGATATAATGAAGATGAAATCGTATCTAGCGATATCGTAGGTATGAGATTTGGTTCTTTATTTGATGCTACTCAGACAATGGTATCTAAAGTAGCTGATGATTTATATGAAGTACAGGTTGTTTCTTGGTATGATAATGAAAATTCATACACAAGCCAGATGGTAAGAACAATCAAATACTTCTCTGAATTAGCTTAATATATGGAATCTTTCATACATTGATGTGTGATAGGTTTTACGTATGTAGTGTAGACCTAAACAGGTCCGGTCTTTAAGGACCGGGCCTGTTTTGCTTAAAGGATAAAGTAAACGACTATACCGCCTTTGGTGGCATCAGTATGAACGAATGTATTTTGAATAGTTTCCTCGAAAAGAACAAAGTGGGCAAGCCCACATCAACTCTTCTAACCCCTCATTCATGAGGGGATTGCACACTTTGCGTGCCAGATGCGTGTTGCATGCTTTTTGCAATAATACCCCTTACGCATCTGTGTACATCCTCGCAGAGCGTTTTTACTTTATAGGACGAACTTTCCTATAAAGTAAATGGTCATGTCCCGCTTGCGAGGCACTACAATAAATAGGAAAATAGAAAGGAATTAAAGATATGTTAAATAAAAAATCAGTAGATGATATTAATGTAAAAGGAAAAAAAGTCTTAGTAAGATGTGATTTTAATGTGCCATTACAAGATGGAAAAATTACAGATGAGAATCGTCTGGTTGCAGCACTTCCTACTATTAAGAAGCTGATTGCAGATGGTGGAAAAGTAATCCTTTGCTCACACTTAGGAAAACCTAAGGGAGAACCTAAGCCAGAATTATCTTTAGCACCTGTAGCTGAGAGAATGGCTGAATTACTTGGACAGCCTGTAAAATTTGCGGCTGACGCAAATGTTGTTGGCGAGAACGCAAAAGCTGCAGTAGAGGCTATGAAGGATGGAGAAGTTGTTCTTTTAGAAAATACCCGTTACAGAGCAGAAGAAACAAAGAATGGAGAAGCTTTCTCGAAAGAATTAGCTTCTTTATGTGAAGTATTTGTAAATGATGCATTTGGTACTGCTCATAGAGCACATTGTTCTAATGTTGGTGTTACAGAATATGTAGATACAGCAGTAGTTGGATACTTAATGCAGAAAGAAATTGATTTCTTAGGAAATGCAGTAAACAATCCAGAAAGACCATTTGTTGCAATTTTAGGTGGTTCTAAGGTTTCTTCTAAGATTTCTGTTATTGATAACTTATTAGAAAAAGTAGATACTTTGATTATTGGTGGTGGAATGGCATTTACATTCCTTGCAGCAAAAGGTTATGCGATTGGTGATTCTTTATTTGAAGAAGATTATGTACAGTATGCAAAAGATATGATGGCTAAAGCAGAAAGTAAAGGAAAGAAATTATTAATTCCTGTTGATACAATGGCTGCTGACAAGTTTGACAATGCTGCAAATACAAAAGTTGTTACAGATGAAGAAGGTTTGGAAGCTGGCTGGTTAGGACTTGATATCGGACCAAAGACAGCAGAACTTTATGCAGATGCTGTAAAAGAAGCTAAGACAGTAGTATGGAATGGGCCAATGGGATGTTTCGAAATGGCTAACTTTGCGGCAGGTACTATTGCAGTAGCAAAAGCTATGGCTGAAATTGATGCAACTACTATTATTGGTGGTGGAGATTCCGCAGCAGCAGCTAACCAGTTAGGATTTGCTGATAAGATGACACATATTTCTACAGGTGGTGGAGCTTCTCTTGAATTCTTAGAAGGAAAAGATCTTCCAGGTGTAGTAGCTGCTAATGATAAATAAGGGTTGCTATAATAATGACATGCCTTATAAGTGAGGTATCACATGAATGAAAGGTGACTGTGAGGCATTTTCTGTTCCCACAGTCACTAATTAATCGTCGGTATTCCGACAGAAAAGAGGATATATATGCGTAAGAAAATTATTGCTGGTAACTGGAAAATGAATAAAACTCCAAGTGAGACAGTTGCTTTATTAAATGAATTAAAACCATTGGTTGCAAATGATGATGTTGATGTATTATTTTGTGTGCCTGCTATTTCTTTGACAACAGCAATTGAAACAGTAAAAGGTACAAATATCAATATTGGTGCTGAAAATATGTACTTTGAAGAAAGTGGTGCATATACAGGAGAGATTGCTCCAAATATGTTAACAGATATTGGAGTAAAATATGTTATTATTGGACATTCTGAAAGAAGAGAATATTTTGCAGAAACAGATGAAACTGTAAATAAGAAAGTATTAAAAGCTTTTGAACATGGTATCACACCAATTATCTGTTGTGGTGAAACTTTAACACAAAGAGAACAGGGTGTTACAATTGACTTTATTCGTCAACAGATTAAAATTGCATTATTGAATGTAACAGCAGATCAGGCTAAAACTGCAGTAATCGCTTATGAGCCAATCTGGGCAATCGGAACTGGAAAAGTTGCTACAACTGAGCAGGCCCAGGAAGTATGTAAAGCTATTCGTGAATGTGTTGCAGAAATCTATGATGCTGCAACTGCAGATGCTATCCGCATCCAGTATGGAGGAAGTGTATCCGCTGCCAGTGCACCAGAATTATTTGCACAGCCAGATATTGATGGTGGATTAGTTGGTGGAGCTTCTTTGAAGGCTGATTTTGGAAAGATTGTAAACTACAATAAATAGTTGCATAATAACAATAACCGTATAAGGAGCACTTGTTGCTCCTTATATGTGCTTATGGAAAATGTTTTGTAGAAATTTTGGATTTATAACCAAACATGTTTCATTAACCAGATATCATTATAAATAACTGGTGTATCTGTTCAGTACCTGAACAGATACAGGATTTTAGCCCATAAAAATTCGCAAAGCGAAGGGCTAAAATCTTGTAAAACTCGGATTTGTCAAGCAAATCCTCGAGTATGTTCTGAACAGCTATTAACTGGCTAATTTAATATAGTCTCTGGTAGGTGTGCAGATTTGTATTTTTTAGCAAAGCTTGCACACTGTGGCAAAAATGTTAGTGAAATTTTTGAATATAAAAGAAAGGAATAAATAGTATGAGTAAGAAACCTACAGTATTGATGATTTTAGATGGATATGGCTTAAATGACGAAAAGAAAGCAAATGCTATATTTGAAGGTAAAACACCTGTTATGGATAGATTGATGGCAGAGTGTCCTTTTGTAAAGGGATATGCCAGTGGAATGGCAGTTGGTCTGCCAGATGGTCAGATGGGTAACTCAGAGGTTGGACATCTTAATATGGGTGCAGGAAGAATCGTATATCAGGAATTGACAAGAATTACTAAAGAAATTGAAGATGGAGATTTCTTTAAAAATGAAGCACTGTTAAAAGCAGTAGCAAATTGTAAAGAAAATAATTCAGACTTGCATTTATTTGGTTTGTTATCTGATGGTGGAGTGCATAGTCACATTACCCACATGTATGGAATTTTAGAACTGGCAAAGAAAGAAGGCATTAAAAATGTATATTTACATGCATTTTTAGATGGCCGTGATACAGCACCTACTTCTGGTAAGGGATTTGTAGAAGCTGCACAAAATAAAATGAAGGAAATTGGTGTTGGTAAGATTGCTACTGTAATGGGACGTTACTATGTTATGGATCGTGACAACCGTTGGGATCGTGTGGAAAAAGCATACAAAGCATTGGTGGAAGGAGTTGGAGAAACAGCAGAAGATGCACTTACTGCTGTACAACAATCTTATGATAAGGATGAGAATGATGAATTTGTTGTTCCTACTGTTATTACAGAAAATGGAAAGCCAGTTGCTATAGTGAAAGACAAAGATTCTATTATTTTCTATAACTTCCGTCCTGATAGAGCAAGAGAAATTACAAGAGCATTTTGTGATGATGCATTTGATGGATTTGAAAGAGCTGGTGGACGTAAGGATACCACTTATGTGGCATTTACAGAATATGATGTAACCATTCCTAATAAAATTGTAGCATTCCATAAAGTGGAGATTACTAATACTTTTGGTGAATTTCTTGCTGCAAATGGTAAAACACAGCTTAGGACAGCAGAAACAGAAAAGTATGCACATGTAACATTCTTTTTCAATGGTGGCGTAGAAGAACCAAACCAAGGGGAAGACAGATTACTTGTAAAATCACCAAAGGTTGCAACTTATGATTTACAACCGGAAATGAGTGCTTATGAAGTATGTGATGGTTTGGTTAATGCAATTAAATCAGATAAATATGATGTAATTATTGTGAATTTTGCAAATCCTGATATGGTTGGTCATACAGGTGTAGAAGAGGCTGCAATTAAAGCAATCGAAGCTGTAGATGAATGTGTAGGAAGAGCAGTAGAAGCAATTAAAGAAGTGAATGGACAAATGTTTATATGTGCGGATCATGGAAATGCAGAACAGCTTGTAGATTATGAGACTGGTGCACCTTTTACTGCACATACTACAAATCCAGTTCCGTTTATTTTAGTAAATTATGATGAAGCCTATACATTACGTGATGGAGGATGTCTTGCGGATATTGCTCCAACCTTAATTGAAATGATGGGAATGGAACAACCAGCAGAGATGACTGGAAAATCTTTGTTGATAAAAAAATAAAAAATATTGAAAAATATTGAAAAATATGTTATTATAACATCTATGAGTGCTTTCGAGTATTGGAGATGGAATGACAACTCTGATAAAACACTGATAGGAGGTGTAATGCGTGTTAACAACAATTAAGAGTATTTTGACAATTGTATATATTTTGGTATGTGTATCTCTTTCTGTTATTGTATTGATGCAGGAGGGAAAGGATGCTGGTTTGTCGGCACTGACAGGTGGTGCATCTGGTGGAAGTGACACATATTGGAGCAAGAATAAGGGTCGTTCTGCTGAAGGAACCTTGAAAAAAGGAACAACAGCATTGGCAGTATTGTTTATCGTACTTTCTGTTGTATTGAACTTGAAATTATGGTAAAAAGGATTACAGTAAAGTCAAGAAAAATGTACAAGTAGGCTGGATTCCGTTACAGTTTGCACCGTAGGTGTGAACTGTAATGGTTTATGATGAAAAACAGATTGTGAAGTGCAATATAGCACAAGCAGTCTGTTTTTTTATTAAGAAAAACTACACAGCAGTCTGCATTAGGCGATATGAATAATTGTGGTTAATTGTAATAATTATTGTAATTATTCAGGTAGAAACATGCATTTACTGCGTGTTTCGTAAGGAAAAAATGAAAGTTGATTGTTCTAAGCCCTTCGCCGAAGGCGAAGGGCTTAGAACGTAACTGTTCATGGTTCTGAACAGTTACCAATTATTTAGATAAAAACATACATTTACAGTGTATATTACGAGAAAGAAGGATTTTATTTGAGAAAACGAATTAAGATATCAGATTATCCCAATATCAAAAAACAAATAGGACGTATATCCGTTATAATCAGTATGTATTTTATTGGTAGTTTTACAGTACGTTTTATTATATCAGCAATAAAATGTCTGAAAGAGATAGAAGAATGGACAGTAGCATGTGCTGAGCCGGGATATGACATTGAATTATCAAGAAGCTTTTTTAATTTTTTTGTTGTTGGTGCAGCTATAGGTATAATTATGTTTATATATCAGGCATGCCGGTATAACAACATCAGAACTACAAAACTAGGAAAGAGTATTTGGAAATTTATGGAAGTGAAGGATGATTCTTATTTTGAAAATGAAT
>JAAVHR010000047.1 GCA_014799595.1 Clostridiales bacterium
AATTGGGCAAGCTTTGCATTTATAATTGCCCAATTCCATCGCTGTTGTATGTATTCTTACGGTCAGTGCAGTAAATGCACAGACCTACCTGAACTGTTACAAATAAACTACATTTTATTTTACTTTAATTTTCTTCTTCACTGTTCGTTTTTCCCCATCACTAAGCCGTATGGTCACAGTAATGGTTGCAGTACCTTTCTTCTTTCCAGTAATCTTTCCTGCACTGCTTACTGTTGCAATCTTCTTATTTGATGTACTAAAGCTGATTTTGACACCAAGTTGTGCTGTCTGAACATTTTTCATATTACTTGTATTAAATTTAGATACTTTTTTAAGAACTGCTGTAGGAAGTGTCACGGTAACATTTGTGGTCTTTCCTTTCTTAATCGTGGTTTTTGCAATTTTTACAGAAACCATATTTTTCAAATCAGTTCTTACTGCATTTGCTGCTTTCTTAGGAAGTAACACATAAGTTCCTCCCTGTGCCATATACAAAGTCACATATCCATCTTGGGATACTTTTGCAATATCAACTGCTACTTGCTGGAATTTTCCATCATCCACACGATATACATAAACTTTGCTTCCATTCTTAATAATAGATTGATTATTTAAATCTACTTTTACTTTTGTATTTACAGGAAGAATACCTGTATGCTCAAAGGTAATGGCTACACCCTTAGAATTATTACTATCCTTTTTCAGTATAGCATTTACTTCTGATACACTAGATGCAGTTACAACATTACATCCAAGTTTTACTGTCTTTAAGCTCGCTGTAGAAACCTTTTTCATATTACTATTTGAGAATGTCCAGTTTACAACAGCATTACCAGATGCATCTGCACCATATAGTACCAAACTCTTTCCTGCTGATTTAGCAGTCTTAATATCTTCAATGGATACCTGTGTATTTGTCTTAATTTTTTCACCAACTAAAACAACAGTTCCACCTTTCTTGTTACTTGGAATAGTAACTGTAATACTTCCATCTTTACTTACTTTATATTCTTTATTTTGGTACGCATCTACTACTTTTCTTCCGACAAAATCTTTTACTTGTAAAGTAACTGTCTTGTCTTCATCTGATACATTCAATGCTACAACAATCTTTTCGTCCTTATAAGAACGTTCAAATGCTAAATATTGCTCCTTGTCACTACCTGCAATCTGGCTACGTGTACCTTTTGCAAACACTTTGCTATATTTATTACGGATTGCAAACATTGTCCTATAATGAGAAAGCATAGACTGCTGAGCTTCTGATAAGTTATCAAATTTCATATCATAACGGTTATCCTGATATGGATAATTATTTGCTCCTGTAAGCCCAATTTCTTCACCATAATAAATAACTGGTTGTCCCTTTGCTGTTGCAACAAGGGAAGCAGCAACTTTTGACAAAGCATCTGCCTGTTCTTCTGTGTACTTCTTCTTTCCATCATCTCCTGTCAGATTCATAAGAGTATACTTAAATCCAACTTCATCATGAGAATTCAAAAAGCCACCAAAACTTCCTGTATTGTTAATGGTTCCATTACGAATTTCTAATTGGCTCTCTACAGACTCCATTCCACCTTGTACAAATTTATTTGCCATATCATTGAAACCAAAGTCTAATAAAGAATCCATCTTTCCGCTCTTCAAATATCCAAAATTATCTGTGTAAGCTGCACCATAGCACTCACCAATCATCTTAAACTTTGAAGAAAGTTCTGTCATTGCATTCTTGAATGCTGACCATGTGGTAGATTCTACATGTTTTACCGTATCCACACGGAAATAATCAATTGTATTTCCTTTGCTGGTTTTTCCAAGATTCTCTACCCACGCCTTCTGCCAGTTAATTAATTTTGTTCTTACTTCCGCATTTTCTGTTGCAAAGTCAGGAAGTCCATCCTGTGAACCTAAGATATCATTTCCTTCTATATTCTGCTCACGATACATACCTGCAAATTGTTCTGAATTTTCTGTTCCGTATCCAGAGTGGTTCAATACCACATCAACCATAATACGGATTCCTCTGTTGTGTGCTTCATCAATTAAAGTATGGAATTCCTCCAAGGTACCAAGATGTTTATTTAATGTCTCAAAATTACTTGCCCAATATCCAGCATAACCATAAGAAGAAACCACTTCTCCATTATTACCGGTTGCCTTCATATCATCTAGAATATTCTCTACAATTGGAGTAATCCAGATTGTATTGATTCCCAAATCTTTTAAGTAATCAAGTTTTGAAGTTACTCCAGCAAAATCACCACCATGGTAACTGCTTGGTCCATTCAAATTATAATCTTTTACTCCATAGGCATCATTGTTTGCACTATTTCCATCACAGAAACGGTCTGTTACCATAAAGTAAATAACTGCTTCATCCCAATCAAAATCGTTGGCATCTGATTTTACCCGTTCTGTTACATTAATAGTAATTTCTCCCTTATGGGATTTGTTATACTGATCCACAACAGTTACTGGTAATTTTTTCTCACCCAATGGTGTATCATCTGTTACTCCAATAGATACTGCCATAAGTTCTGGATCAATAGCAACTTTTGACTCTCCACCAACTGCAGTTAAATCAATATATGCTTCTGCAATTTCTACTTCTTTATTATCTACAGATGCTCTAACTACTATATTTTCATCATAATTCATAGCAGTAACAGAAGATGTTACTGTTACATTTGCGGTTAAATCTTTGTATGTAACAACAGACTTTGTGCCATCAGCATTCTTTTTACTATTAAAGTTATCTAATACAGTGACAGCAGCTCCTGAAGATGGTGTCACATGATAACAATATTCATAATCTCCAGCTGATGCATTTTCAAAAACATATTCATATCTTTCATTTTTTGCATTATAAGCCATATCATAAGACTTGCCTGCAACTTCTACTTGTACATTCTTAAGGGTATCTAACTTTCCATCTAGGAATAAGTCATCATCACGATAATAGAACGCAATCTTCTTCTCATCTGGCTGCAAATCATAACCTTTATTATATGGCAAGTATTCTGCCTCAAGAGATCCTTGGGTAAGTTTCACTTTAATTACTTTCTGATTGGTTGGTGTAATAATAGAACGGTCACCATCCATATCTTTTGTTACATCTGACCAGTCATCTTTTTGTGGTGTACCACTACGAAGCAGATATCCCACAGTTGCTGTAGATTTATCAATGGCAAATTTGGTCTGGTATTTACCATTCACTTCTTCAAAAAAGTTAGAAATGGAATTATATTTCTTAATAGCATTCCAAGTATATAGATTCCAGCCTTCATAATCCTTTGCTGGTCTATCATACTCAACCACTACCCAATGTACTTCCTGCTCTGCAAACTGTTCTGCCCAAACATCAAATACCTGGATATTGTCTTCAAGAATCCAAAATTCCCCACTAGTTGCTCCTTCAGGAAGCGTAAAACTTCTGGTATCTTCCTGATAAGTCCAGCCACCTTTAGAACGTACAATAACATTTAATGCATTAGATGGGAAGGAATATTTTGCAGTTGCCCATTTTCTTCCTACAGCATCTTCATAAACTTTTTCATTAAACTCATATCCTGTATTATATGCAGTTCCAGATGCTTCCCAAATCCACAAATCGCGATCTTTGTATACAGAAGTATCCTCTGCAAGATAATGAATCGTAATATCATATAACTGTTTTACAATCTCTACCTTATAAACGCTAGAAACCTTATCTCCAGTAATAATTAATTCTACACTATCTCCAGTATATGCATCTGAAACATTCAATATGCCATCTTTTAAAGTAACCCCTGTCTGACTATCATCTTTCAGGGCATAAGTAACTGATACTTCTTCTCCTTCAAGTTTGCCTTCACTATACTGCATAGCTTTTGTTGGCAATTCCAGATCTACACCAACTTGTGCTTTTTGTTTGGCGGATGGTGCTACTCCTGGAACAATTACAACACTGTTTCCATCGTTTCCTACTACAAATTCACAGTTCTCATCAATTGTCCAGCCACTCTCTCCAACAACAAACTTATACTCATAAACTCCTGGTTCAAAATCTTTGATTTCAATAGACCAAATTCCTTCTGCTTCTTTCTTCATTAAATCTTTGCCAGGTGTCCAGTCATTAAACATACCAGCAACGGAAATTTTTGTTGCTGCTCCGTTTTTATCAAGATACATAAATTTTACGGTTGAACCATCTTCTAAAACAACCGGACTCTTTACCGCAAGTGCAGCTTCATCTACCTTTGGCTGTACATAAGTATTGCTTCCTGTAGCATTATAAGGATCTGCTAATACATTTCCATTCTTGTCTACAATAACATAAGAATATGTACCTTCTACAGTACTATAGAAAGCTGCAGAATAAACTGTACCTGAAAAATCTTTATCTTTCTTTAACTTTGCAACACTATATCCATAAGTTTCCACAGCACTGCCACTATCTGGGCTAACCTCTATAGTATCTCCGGCTTTTAGTTCCTTTCCTTCTGTAGAAGCTGTATTTTTATAGTATATGCTAGCTCCATCTCCAGATGCATCTGGCCAGTATATTGTTACAAGACCATTATCACTTACCTGCGGATTTCTCACAAATACTGGAGTGTCATTCATAATGGTATCACACAGTGGATCACCTAATTCTTTTTCTCTCTCTCCCTCTTCTGTTAAAGTATAGAAAGAATAAGAATATAATCCTGCTTTTTTTATTGCTGCTGAAGTAGCCACATAAACACTGTCACCAGTTTCTAATTGATATTCCTTGGCTTGGATTAAACTCTTCTTTCCTGAGCTTTTTACATTGCCAACAACACCAATCGAAGCATTGGTTACATTTGTTACATAATTAAAGGTTACTGTCCCATCATCATTGTAAACAGGACTCTTCACATCAACTTTAGTATCTACATCAACTTTTAACTGATAAGTAGAATCTGCTGGATCCATTGTAATGGTTACATCACTTGGTGCAGAAAGTTTTAACTCGTAGTTTCCACCAGAACCTGTTCCACCCCATGCTTTATCCCATGCGAAAGTTTCTGGATCTTGTAATACTTTAAATGCATAACTGCCTTTTGCAACATCTTTTAAAGTAATACTATAAGTACCATCTGCATTCTTTGTTAACGGATAGTTCAAATTGGTAACAGACCAAGATGGCTCAATAATATCTCCTACAAGATAAAATACTTCTTTTGCTGTTACCATTTCCAGTTTTTCTGCCTCTGGATTCTTGACTGGATTTTCCTTATACCAAGTTCCATCCTTATAATACAAATCCCCAGTATAATCTTTCATGGCAGCATTATATACAGTTCCTCCTGTATTCTCTTTGCCATCTTCATTTAGAAATTGGAAACCTTCCACACTTCCTTTGATATTCAGACCGTACCAATCTGTACCTTCTGTAGTTTCTTCAGAAACTAATGGATAACGATCTACATTCCATGCTGCAAATTCTTCTACTTCTGTAGAAAGAGTTGCAGTTCCTGGCTGCCAGTACTGCATGTACACTTTACCCGCATACTTTTGGTCAGTATCATAGAAATGAATATTAATATCCATTCCGGCTGCTGCCTTAATAAGTTGCCCCTGTGGCAGCATTGTGATAATCATAGCTAACATAACAATTAAACTGATTATCTTTTTGTAGCTTGTCCTTACTTTCATTGTATTCTCCTTTCTTTAAAACATATTCTTCCAGTTTGGTTCTTTTAGAAGAATGTGTACTTCTAAAAACACTTTTAGCAGATAAGATATTTCCTCCCACCTGCTAAAACTTCCACTTACCCGACTTACTTTATTATATCATGTTCTATTTGAAAAGAAAACTCAAATTTCCTATATATTTTTTGTTTAAATTGCACAATTTTTTTCTCTGTTTTTTTCTCTTTGCTCCTGCTCTTTCTGTGAAAAAATACAACCACAATAATTCTGCCGATACAAGTTATATTCTTGTGACAAAAGAATAGACCGTTTATATCCTTCTTTTTTCTTAAAGTCAGAATATAAATACTTTACTTCATATTCTTTACTCATTTGCCCACCAATTTCATTTAGTTTTTGTGCATCTTTCAAAGGACTAATAGAAAGCGTTGTAGTAAAATAATCAAATCCCTGTTCTTTTGCCAGTTTGCCACATTCCCGGATACGTAACTCATAACAACGATAACATCGCTCTCCACCCTCAGGAATATTCTCATAACCTTTGATGGTTTCAAAAAAGAGAGAAGGATTATACTCTCCCTCTATAAACGAAATCTTATGTTTAACCGGAAGTTCCCTTATAAGACGTTGTTGTTCTAATACCCTTTTTCTATATTCATCTTTATTAGTAATATTGGGATTATAGTAAAATATTGTAATCAAAAAAAATTGTGACAAGTATTCCAGACAATAGCTGCTACATGGAGCACAACAACTATGCAATAATAAGGATGGTACTTCTCCTGCTTTTTCATGAGAAAGAATAATCTTTTCTAATTCTTTTTGATAATTGTTCTTTTTACAGCCATGGTTCATGTTTATCCTCCTCTTCCTCTTCTTGTTCAAACTCTATTTGTTGACCTGTTTTTATATAAATATGCAACAAAGCTAACAGCATAGCTAATAGACATATAACGAGAATAAAAATCAAAATATATAAGTGTTTTATTTGTTTTTTATAATTTTCCATCTCTGTTGAGGATTCTACAACGGGCTCACTCGCTCTAAAACGTTGCATTGTCTCTTCCATTCTGTCAAAAGTATAAAAAGCAGCTCCTTCTTCCTTCACCCCTTCTACTTTTCCATAGATTAAAACAAGATTACTGGCAGGGTCATTTGACGGCATGTACACCGTAATTGACATGCCATGTATTTTTATATTTTCTTCTTTATACCCCTTTGGAATTACGCTGCTTCCAGGTATTGGTACAATTCGGAAATACATATTTGTTTCAAGAATAATTCCATCATCTTCTTTATACACACTAAGCCCATTTTGTTTCTCTTCTCCTTTTACTTCAGACTCTTTTGCTTCTTTATCTAAAGCTTCTTCTTCTTTTGTCTTTTTATGAATCATAATTGTATAGATCTTATCTACATCATTTTTGTCTGTCACAACAATTTTTGCTAAATTATCTCCTTCTTTTAAATTCGTATTTCCTTCCATTGTTACTTTGTATGCCTTTAATTTTGCTTTCGCATCTATAAATAAAGTCTCTGTATCTGCTGACACTGCCACACGATACTCTGTTACCTTACTATCAAATTTTGGTTCTAATATCCCTTCTCCTACTTTCAAAGAACCTAATCCTTGGTTTTCTTCTTTTGTTTCTGCCGGCTTCACATCCACCTGTAAATTTCCTTTTGAAACAGACATCTCCGTAGCAGTAGCCGCTTCATAAATATATACTGTATCGCTGACATATATTTCACAACTTCCTTCCTCCAAAGCCCGGAATTTCATACGGTATTGATGTACATTTGATTTCTTTCCATCAATATCACTAATAAACACCAATCCATCACTTCCGGTAACATGATTCCCTGTATCAACCAGCTCTAATATTTGGGGGTCATACGCTACATAAGTCTGAAAGTCTTTAAATTCTGCTGCAGATTCTACAGTTAAAGTTACAATAAAACTCTGTCCAACAGATATTTGTTCTTTATTCTTGGAAAATGCCAACGCAGCACTGGAAGCATGTACAATCTTGCCACTGTACACTCCTATCATCAAAACACAGCATATCATCCATAACGCCATCCATTTTCTTTTCATAAATTCCTCCTTGTATCAAGAAAGTTACAAATCCACTCATTAAAGCAGATTTTTCTAATCTTCTTCTTTATTTTTCCATAACCACTCTTTTACCCTTTATATCTTATCAATATAGAACTTCAGAGGTAACAGTTCAGGTAGGTCTTGCACACTCCGCTGTGCAAGACCGTAAAAAAAACTAAAACAGGATTGGAATTGGGCAATTTATAATGTGGAGCTTGCCCAATTCCGTAACAGGTCAGCCCCCAGCTGAACTGTTACCTTCAGAGGGCTTTCTTCATGTTATTAAATAACAACTGCGGAAATTGCTATAAGCAACTCCGCAGTTATATTTATATCCTTATATTTTATCCAATAGCCAGGTTATTTTCCAATTTTGTTACATATTGTGCCATAACATACCCCTTCATTTCCACTTCATTATAACAAAACTCCACATAATACCAATTCTCTGTCTTACCAGTAACCTCTTTCACAATTTGAACTATATGACCAATTGGCAAACTCACATATTCTCCATTATATATCAAACGGTCATAGTCTTTTCCTGCTCCAAGACGTACATTCAATGGTCCATTATTGACTTCTCCTTTGCTAATTGGTGTCTGAGTAGGAGCTACTGTAGCTGTTGGTTTCACTGCAGCTGTTGTAGTAGTTATTGGTGTTATTGTAGCTGTTGGTGTTATTGTATTAGCAGGCTTTACTGTTACCTTAGGTGTAGTTGTTGGTTTTACTGTTGGGGACGGACTTGGTGTGGCTGTTTGTTCTACCTGAAATGCTACCAAATTAGCTAATATATATCCCTTTAATTTCTCACCATTATAATTAAAAGAAACCCTGAACCATTTTTTACTATTTGCATTTGCTTCTTTTAAAACCTTTACAGATTTTCCATCTTTTAAAGAAACCTTCTTATCATCTTGTAAAAGATAATCATCTGTAACACCTGCTGAATTACGAACATATACTTTTGCTGTAGAGTATATTTTTCCTTTTACGGTTTTTGCAAAAGTAAGTTTGATATAATCACTTAAAACATACCCCTTTAAAGTCTTATTCTCAAAAATAAACTTCACATAATACCACACAACACCTTTCACAATCTTCTGTTGTGTAACTGTAACCTTATTTCCTTTATAAAGACGTACTTTCTTTTTCTTATACGCCAATTCATCTGCACTTGTACTGGCTTTCGTTCTCACTCGCAGTGCAGAAGCTGTTACCTTCCCTGTAAAATTCAATCCACTTACTGTTTTGGTTGAGTTTTTTACTGCTGCATTTGGAACATTATTTGGCTTTATGATTACATTAGATGGTGAAGAGGTTGGCTTTACTGTTGGTTTTGTTGTTGGTTTTATTGTTGGTTTTGTTGTTGGCTTTACTGTTGGTTTTGTTGTTGGTTTTACCGTTGGTTTTGTTGTTGCATTTGGTGTAGGTGTTAACAACTTTATATATGCCTTATTGCTATAGCCTGTCACAGTCTTTTTGTTATAAGTAAATTTTACCTTATAAAAATTGTTCTTCTCATCCATAATATTTACTACATCATTTTCAAACAAATATACATTCATCCCATCCTGTGTCACAGAATCATATTCTGGTCCCGGACCTTTTCGTACATTAAGGGAACTCACTGTAACTACACCTTGCGCTGAAGCTGCTTCTACTTGAATAAAATCCGCAATGCCCACTTTCGTCCAAAAGAATATTCCCATACTAAACATAAACAAAGCAGAAAAAACCGCTACTTTACCTCTCCGACTCATCTTCTTCATCCTTTCTACATTTGTATAAATTATACATTATAATCATTCTTCATTCTAACACACTTATATTTTTTTTGCAAACATATCTTCCCCATTAAGCGTTACTGTTCACACCTATGGTGCAAACAGTAACGGAATCCAGCCTATTTAGAGTTCGCCTTTGGCGAAAGGCTGGATTCTTGGCTGTTTTATATTCTTGGCACATAGCTTGACAGCAAGTGTCAAGCTTGTGAGTGAACAGTAACCATTAAGCTTCATCAATTGCTTTTCCAATATCATTTCGCTTATATTTGTTCTCAAACCCAATCCACTCTGTTGCTTTATAAGCGTTGGCTCTTGCTTCTTTTAAGTTACTTCCCTTTGCAGTTACACCAAGAACCCGGCCACCATTTGTTATGATACCTTCTTCCGTCTTTTTTGTTCCTGCGTGGAATACATAGTAACCATCTTTATCTTCAAAATTATCTAATCCAGATATCAACTTACCTTTTTCATAACTCTCTGGATATCCATCAGATGCCAAAACCACACATACTGCTGCATTATCCTCAAATTGTAAATCAATCTTATCTAATGTTCCATCAATACATGCTTCCATAACTTCAATAATATCATTTTTCATTCTTGGCAATACTACCTGTGCCTCTGGGTCTCCAAATCTTGCATTATACTCTAACACTTTTGGTCCCTTTTCGGTAAGCATTAGCCCAAAAAACATAATTCCAATAAAATCTCTTCCTTCTGCCTTCATAGCATCCATAGAAGCCTGATAAATATATTTATGACAAAATTCATCTACTTCTTTTGTATAGAATGGGCTTGGTGAAAAGGTTCCCATACCTCCTGTATTTAGTCCCTTATCTCCATCTTTTGCACGTTTGTGATCTTGTGCACTGGTCATTGGTGCAATATGAGTACCATCACAATAACAAAGTACAGACACTTCTCTTCCTGTCATAAATTCTTCAATAACAATCTTATCTCCTGCAGAACCAAACTGTTTATCAAGCATTAAAGTTTTTACTCCATTTTTTGCCTCTTCTTTGGTATTACAAATCAACACACCTTTACCAAGTGCCAATCCATCAGCTTTTAATACAATTGGATATTCACTGTTTTCTAAATATGCTAATGCATCTTCCGGATTGGTAAAGTTTTCATAAGCAGCAGTTGGAATGTTATATTTCTTCATCAAATCCTTAGAAAAAGCCTTGGAACCTTCCAAAATTGCTGCATTTTTTCTTGGTCCAAATACACGTAGTCCTTTTTCTTCAAATACATCAACCACACCTGCTACCAAAGGATCATCCATTCCGATAATAGTTAAATCAATCTCTTTTTCCTTTGCAAAATCTGCTAATTTTTCTAATTCCATAGCACCAATATCTACACACTCTGCCAACTGTGCAATTCCTGCATTACCTGGTGCACAATAAATTTTATCTACTTTCTTACTCTTTGCAACACTAGTTGCAATTGCATGTTCTCTTCCGCCACTTCCTACTATCAATACCTTCATAATTCTATCTCCTATCCTTCCATTATTTTCTTCTTACTAAATTGTCTATTACTTCAATTTTATTATTTGCAATCAAATCAATCGCTTCTGGAAGAATCTTCCATTCCGCTTCTTCCATAACACGCTTTTGCAAGATTTCCGGAGTATCTCCTTCCTGTACATAAACTGCCTTTTGCAAAATAATCGGACCAGTATCCGTTCCCTCATCTACAAAGTGTACCGTTGCTCCTGTTACTTTATTGCCTCTTGCAAGTACCGCTTCATGTACATGCAGTCCATAAAACCCATCTCCACAAAAGGAAGGAATCAAGGATGGATGAATATTTATAATTTTATTGGGATAACTTGCAATTACAATCTCTGGAATAATAACCAGATATCCAGCAAGAACAATCAAGTCCACCTTATATGCTTTTAAAGTATCAAGAAGTGCCTGGCTAAATGCTTCTCTGGATTCATATTCCTTAGGTGCAATACAAACTCCTTCGATATTATGTTTTGCCGCTCTCTCCAATGCATATGCATCCTTTTTATTACTAATTACAACCTCAATCTTTGTATTTCCAATTGTTCCATCTTCTATCTTATCTATGATTGCCTGCAAATTAGTTCCACCACCAGATACTAAAACTGCTATCTTATGCATAAATAAGCCTCCTTTTTCTTCTCTTAACACAAGTAACTCCATAAAAGGGTGTTATAAAATTAAGTCTATTTTACAACACCCTCTCAGGTCTACATTATGTTAATACTTCTATCTTATACTAAGGTTACACCTTTTTCGCCAGACTCAATCTCACCTACTACAAATCCTTTTTCACCAGCAGACTGAATCAAAGATAAAGCATTATCTACATCCTCTTTATCTACTGCAATCATCATACCAATACCCATATTGTAAGTATTATACATTATGTCTTCTGCAATATTTCCATCCGTTCTTAACATTCCAAAAATCGGAGGAATCTCATAACTGTCTTTCTTTACAACAGCACGAACACCATCCACTAACATTCTTGGAATGTTCTCGTAAAATCCTCCACCTGTAATATGGCTGCATGCTTTTACAACTACACCACCATTTTTTAATTCTTTCAATGTCTTCACATAAATCTTAGTTGGAGTAAGCAACACTTCTCCTAATGTGCTGCCAAGAGATTCATAATATGTATTTAATGGCTCACTCTTTATATTAAATACTTTTCTCACAAGGGAATATCCATTACTGTGAATTCCAGAAGAAGCAATACCAATTAATACATCTCCTGCCTTCAAGTCTTTTCCAGTAATCAAATCCTTCTGGTCAACTACACCTACTGCAAAGCCTGCTAAATCATATTCATCAATCGGATAGAATCCTGGCATTTCTGCTGTTTCTCCACCTATTAAAGCAGCTCCTGACTGAATACATCCTTCTGCCACACCACTGACAATAGTTGCTATCTTTTCCGGATCATTCTTTCCACAAGCAATATAATCCAAGAAAAACAAAGGTTCTCCGCCTGCACACGCAATATCATTCACACACATAGCAACACAGTCAATACCAATAGTATCATGTTTGTCCAATTCAAAAGCAATCTTTAGTTTTGTACCAACACCATCAGTTCCTGATACTAAAGTCGGATGCTCCATATTCTTAAAGGCATCCATGGAAAATGCTCCTGAAAAACCTCCAAGATTAGTTAAAACTTCTTTTCTCATAGTCTGTTGTACATGTTTCTTCATCAACTCTACCGACTTATATCCGGCTTCAATATCCACGCCTGCTTTCTTGTAATCCATCTTTTTTCCTCCTATATTCCACTCTTCTGCCATATTATTCAAACAGAAGCATTATAATCCTGCATAACCTGAATTTATTACAGTTTTATTATTATGATATTGTCAAATGATACAAAATTTGGCTAAACTGTAACAAATAATTATCAGAATTCTACATTTGCTTCAAATATTCTTCATAGCCAAGCTTTTCAAGTTTTTCTGCTTTTTGTGTTACAGTTTCTTTTAAACTTGCACAATAGTCCTTTACCTTTTTACGAAGTTCCTTATCTCCAATTGATAGCATCTGGGCTGCAAGTATTCCTGCATTTGCTGCTCCATTTATTGCAACAGTTGCTACTGGGATTCCGGATGGCATCTGTACAATGGAATACAAACTATCTGTTCCTCCTAAACTCTTTGTATGGATTGGTACACCAATTACCGGAAGCTTGAATATTGCCGCACACATTCCTGGCAAATGAGCAGCTCCGCCTGCACCTGCAATAATCACTTCAATTCCACGTTCTTCTGCTTTAGAAGCATAATCCACAAATACATCTGGCATTCTGTGTGCTGAGATTACTGTCATCTCATACTCAATGCCAAAACTTTCCAACATCTGTGCTGCTTTGCTCATAATCTCTAAATCAGAGTCACTTCCCATTAAAATTCCAACTTTAGCCATAATTTAATCTCCTTTTCTATGAAAGTCCACACTATTATCTATCATATCATTTTTCTTCTTTTTTAGCAAGAAAAAGAAGAATCCTCAAATGCCTTATTTAATTCTTCTGTTCCTGAAAGAACAAATCTTCCATTTTTAATAATAGTTATTTCCTCCCCTTTTACAGTATATACCGTAATTTCTCCCAGTTCGTCATAAGGGATCGTAATGTCTGTGTGGCAGTTAAAGTATGCTTTTTCTATATCTGTTTTTCTAAGGATGGAACAACTGTTATCCTTTGCTACAATTTCCTTTCCATCCGGATTAAACAGACGATTCTCTTCACTCATGCTATAACAGGTGTCTCCTACTGCAAAATGAGGGCCTGTTTTTTCTGCTATAAGGATTGGTAATTTATGGGAAATTCCATATTTTTTCCCCATCATATATGCGGTTGTATTTGTACCAATAGCAAATTCTCCAATCGGAAGGGTACTATGCTGGAACATAAGATTTTCTTTAATAAAATCTTGGTTCTGTTGTTTTATCTCTGGTGTATCCTCTACTCCTTCTTTTGAAAAATTTCGGCAATAGTACTTTTTAATCTTTCCTTCCTCAAATTCTAATTCCAGATCTACATATCGCAATCCAGCCAAATAAACTTCACTCACATGAAGATGTCCAAAAGTCCCTTCAAGCTGTGGAGAAGTAAATACCTCACCTACTGGAATATTCACATCTGCCAGACAATTTTCAAAGTTTGTTTCCTTATCTGGATTATTTAATGGAGGAAGCTGCACTGTAATATTGGTTTTATTTTTTCCTGCACCTATTACCTTCACATATTCTCCCTGATCTAACACATCTATAATCTTTTGTTGAATCTTGCAATATTTATCCATATCCAGTGTATTAACCTTCACTGTTTCCGAAAATATCTCTTCAAAGTTTTCTCCAATTTCTGGTATTGGATAAGCTATTATCGTAAAACTGTATTGGTCACTAGGTATAAATTCATTTTGCAAAAGTCCTGCATCTCTTTGATATTCCAGTTGGATTTTTTGTTGTTTCTTTGATAATCTACAAGCATACTTTTTGTTCTTGGGCGTAAACTCCTCTTCCCCAAACACTTCAATAACTGCAGGTCCAGAATATTCTGTTGCCATTTGTTCGTATGTTTCATAGCCAAGACGAAGATTGACAAGTTTTCTATCTGCTAATGGCTTATCTAAGTAAAGTGCCTGATCGAAACGGTGATCATAATCATACTGACGGTTTACACTGGTTCCATAATACCCAATCTTTAAATCCTGCTTTTTATGGATACTGCTTACTGCTGCCCGGTAAATAGTAGGTTCCAGTCCCATACTTTGAAACTGCAGAATTGCTGAACGTACCATTCTCTCAAATCCAAGACAATAACGAATATTCACTGTCTTCTTTTCACTCAAATCAATATTGGCAGCAATAAAGCCTTTCCGATACCCCTCTGTATAGGTAGATGCCATAGTATCAATCTGTTCTTGCGATAATTGATTTAGATAACTGGCTACTCCTATCTCATTTTCTGTAATATATTCTCCATACTGATAAAGGTAACGAAGATCTGTCAAATCACTGTTCATAATAATTTCTGTTGCAAAAGAAAGAGAAGGGTCCAACATTTCTTTGGTACGCTTTGGCATTGTAACATCACAATAATCACTAATATAGTAATAAATAGCATTATGTACAGCTTCTTTGCTACAGCTTTCCATATCCTCAAAAATATTATAAATTTGAATAAAAAGTTCCATAACTATTGTCATATCAAATAAACGTAATTCATGGGCGTATGCGATGCATCCACGAAGTTCTGTATACAGAAAACATAAATACTGTCCATACTCTTCGCCTAACTGCTTTACCGCATAATCGGGATTTCCATAACTTTTCTCATACCCATCCTGCCCTTGGCTGCATTTTTCTTTTGGTAATAAATCTTCATATAATGTCTTATTTCGTTTTTTACATTGCTCTAGCGAATCCTCTTTCCACTGCTGCCTAGCTGCCCATTCAGATGCCTGTCTGACTTTCACTAAAAAATTTGCTGTCTTTTGAAAATATCTTTGAAACTTTTCTGGCATATTTCCTTTTTCTGCTTCTATCTTCTCTATTCTCTCCATTGCCAGTTCATAACGTTCCCGAATTCCTTCATTTTCTTCCTTTATTCTATCTAAATATTTCATTTTTTACCTCTTTTTTCCTTCATTCTCTACCACTACTTGTTCTTACGTACTTTGCAGCAAGTGCAAAGTACTACCTGTGAACAGTAACTCATTCTCTTCCTTTTTTCATACATCCATTTGTCTGCAAGCTGTTAAATTCGCTCAATATTTCTCCCCTCTATTTCTCTATTATCTTTTCCTATTAACCAATATACTTACCACTCCATAGATAAGCCATATCATCGTAACTGTTCAGAACCATGAACAGTTACTTTTGTTTTTCCCTTTGTTCATTTCCTTTATACTGCCTCCCAGCATCACTCATTTCGAATATTTCCATTCTTGATGTTTGGTTCAATGTAATTTTCTCTTGCATATTCCCATAGTGTATTAGATCCTTCTTTTGTTGACTGGTTTCTTTCAAGTATTTGTGAAAGCTTTACTTCATGTTCCTTCCATGCTTTACCATCTGAAGCGGCATTTAACATAATTGGCTGCATACAATCTAAGGTTCTTGCAAATTTTGCTTCGGCTGTCTCCTGCTTTTCAAATTCTTCCCAAAGTTCTCTTAAATACGCTGTCTGGTCTGCTGGCAACAAGCCAAACAATCTGTCTGCCGCTTTTTCTTCCCTTGCTCGTTTTGTTGCATTTCCTGCTATATCATAGGCATATGTATCACCTGCATCAATTTCCACAATATCATGTATCAACACCATGGACATAACTTTTAAAACATCTACTTTCTGACTGGCATATTCACTAAGCAGAATTGCCATCATTGCCAGATGCCAAGAATGTTCTGCATCATTTTCCTTTCTGCTGCCATCTGTAATATAACTTTGCCTGCCAATCTTTTTTAGTTTGTCTACTTCTTGTATAAATGCCATCTGCTGTCTAAGCCGTTCCATATAAATTGCCTCCTTACTCTTTGATTATAACTATTTCCGATTATGCTCTTCCCATAACACTTTATCCTCTTTTGCTACCCGCTCAAACACTTTATAAATCTCTGGATAATCCTTTTTTAGGCGAACTGGTTTCATATCTTTATCTACGAAACAATGTCCAGTAGTACCAGTTACCAGCAGTTCTTTGGTATCTTTATGACGAATTTCATAACACACTTCAAACTTTACCTGAGTAAACTTTGTCATCCACTCGGTAATCTCCACAATATCTCCATATCGTGCAGGTTTTCTATATTGTACATCCACAGACAATACAGGCACTAAAATTCCTGCATCCTCTATTTTATAGAAAGGCAATCCATTTTGCTCCATATAATAAAGCCTCGCTTCTTCAAACCAACGAATATAATTGGAATGATGAATAATTGCCATCTTATCCGTTTCATAATAATTTGCTAATCTTTGAAATGGTTGTACCATTGGTTTTCATCCTTTCTTTTTTGTTACTGTTTAGAATCATAAACTGTTACCATTTTCTTACACTATGTAACTGTTCAGAACCATGAACAGTTACGTTCAAGCCCATGAATGTTCGCCTTCGGCGAAGGGCTTAAACATTGCAAAATTTACGCTGAAAGTCCTGACAAACGGCTATATTTCGTGCAAGCCTGCTTGCAAAGAAATATAGACATTTGGCTGGCTAAACTGTATGAGTATGTAGGGCGACAGCACGGAATACGAATACAGTTAGTGATTGCGGGAGTGCGTAGCACATAGCAATCAACTTTCATTTTTCATACAAAACACGCAGTAAATGCGTGTTTCTACCTGAATAGTTACTACACTATAACAATAACATATTTTAAATTCTTTGTCACTTTTTCCTTTTGGGATTTTTATTAACAAAAAAAGATGCTACATAGCTTTTTAGCTTATGTAACACCTTCTTATCTGTTTAAAAACAATTACTTTATCCTCAATTATTCGTGTCCTATATTGCAATCCGCTGCTATTGTAGCTAGAAGCCGCTTGGAAGCGTCACCTGTCTGCAATCATTGTCAACTGACCTATTAAGCATGAATAATCTCGGTTTATTTTTATTCCTCTCCCTTTGCATTGATGTAATTCATCAATCCACCAGATTTAATAATATTTTGCATAAATGGTGGAAAAGCCTGCCCTTGGAACTGAGTTCCTTTTGTTTTATTATATATCATTCCAGAGTCAAAATCTACTTCTACATTATCTCCTGCCTCAATTCCCTTGGCAGCTTCTGGGCACTCAATAATTGGCAATCCAATATTAATTGCATTACGATAGAAAATTCTTGCAAAAGTCTCTGCAATTACGCAGCTCACCCCTGCACATTTAATGGCTAAAGGTGCATGTTCTCTGGAAGAACCACAACCAAAATTCTTATTGGCTACAATAATGTCACCCTTTTGCACTTTCTTTGCAAAATCTTTATCAATGTCTTCCATACAATACTTTGCTAATTCATTTCCATCGGATGAATTCAAGTATCTTGCCGGAATGATTACATCTGTATCTACATTATCTCCGTATTTGAATACTGTACCATTTGCTTTCATTAACTATATCCTCCGTTCTCTATTTTATAATCCAAGATCACTTGGCTGGCTAAGTTTTCCGGTTATGGCACTTGCTGCTGCTACTGCAGGGCTTGCAAGATAAATCTCTGAATCAATGTGTCCCATACGTCCCACAAAGTTACGGTTCGTTGTTGAAACTGCTCTTTCTCCAGATGCCAGAATTCCCATGTGTCCGCCAAGACAAGGTCCACAAGTCGGAGTACTTACAATGGCTCCTGCGTGAATAAAAGTATGTACTAATCCTTCATCCACTGCCTGTAAGTAAATCTTCTGAGTTGCTGGAATAACAATACAACGCATTCCTTTTGCCACATGTTTTCCTTCCAATACCTTAGCAGCTATACGAAGATCTTCAATACGGCCATTGGTACAAGAACCTATTACTACCTGATCAATCTTAATATCCCCAGATTCTGCTACTGTCTTTGTATTTTCTGGCAAATGTGGAAATGCTACTGTTGGTTCCAGAGCAGACAAATCAATAGTATAAGTCTCATCATATACAGCATCTTCATCAGCCTCATATTTGGTGTAACTCTTGGTAGAATGCTCCTTCATATACTCTTCCGTTAATTCATCTACAGGAAAAATTCCATTCTTTGCACCTGCTTCAATTGCCATATTTGCAATCGTAAAACGGTCATCCATTGATAAATTCTTAATTCCATCTCCTACAAATTCCATGGAACGGTACAATGCACCATCTACACCAATCATTCCAATAATATGCAAAATCACATCTTTTCCACTTACCCATTCCTTTGGTTTACCTGTAAGAACAAATTTGATTGCGGAAGGCACTTTAAACCAAGCTTTACCGGTAATCATTCCTGCACCCATGTCAGTACTTCCTACACCTGTAGAAAATGCTCCCAATGCACCATAAGTACAAGTGTGTGAATCTGCTCCAATACAAGTTTCCCCTGCTACAATCAATCCTTTTTCTGGAAGAAGTGCATGTTCAATTCCCACTTCACCTAACTCGAAATAATTAGTAATACCCTGAGCGTATGCATATTCACGCACACATTTACAATGCTCTGCTGACTTAATATCTTTATTTGGTGTAAAGTGGTCAGGTACTAATGCAATCTTGTCTTTATCAAAAACGGTCTTCTTATTCAACTTCTCTACTTCATGAATAGCGACCGGTCCCGTAATATCATTTGCCAATACCAAATCTAAATCTGCCTCAATTAACTGTCCAGCTTCTACTTTTTCTAATCCGGCATGTGCAGCCAAAATCTTCTGTGTCATAGTCATTCCCATAACAAAATTCCTCCTTATGCAATCTGTGGATTACTTCAAATCTGTGAATATTTTAACATAGTTTGGTTTATAAGTAAATTGATAATTCTTAAGAACCTGTTTCTATCTGATTTACTGTTCACACCTATGGTGCTAACAGTAACAAAATCCAGCCTATCTATAATTCGCCTTCGGCGAAGGGCTGGATTCTTGGCTGTTCTACGTTTTGGCACATAGCTTGACAGCAAGTGTCAAGCTTGTGATTGAACAGTAACGATTTACTTTCTTCCAGTAGATCCAAAACCGTTCTCTCCACGCACAGTTTCTTCTAATTCTTCTACTTCCACAAATTGTGCAGCTAAAAATGGAGTAATAACCATTTGAGCCACACGTTCACCAGGTTCCACAATTGCATCCTTCTGACTATGATTATGCAGAGGAACCATAATTTCGCCCCGGTAATCTGCATCCACTACTCCTACTTTATTTGCTGGTGCCAACCCTTTTTTGGTAGCAAGCCCGCTTCTTGCATATATAAGTCCTGCAAAACCTTCTGGTATTTCCATCGCAATTCCTGTCTTAATCAAATAGGTCTCTCCAGGCTTTATGGTTACTGTCTCTTCCAGACATGCATACAAGTCTGCCCCTGCAGCAAATTTACTGCCATAAGTAGGAATCACTGCATTTTCCTTTAGTTTTATAATATTGATTTCCATGCTTTTCATAATATTTCCTTTCTGCTACTTTATCTGATGTATGGTTATACATTCATCATTTTCAATGTCACTAAAATAATATATAGTATACCACTTTTTATCACAAAAACAAAGTACTATGCAGAAAATGCCCATAAATTCTTAATCTGCTTCCTTAATTTGTCATAATCCCAAATCTCCTTGCTACGATAGGTACTGTTTGGGTCGTTTACTTTAATCTTTCCATCTTCTACACCCACTAACAGAATAAAATGTCCTGATGTCGTAAAATCCCCAGCACGAACACTACAGATAACCGGATGTCCCTGCTCTAACTCCTTAAATATGCTATCTTTATCTAAGGAGATTTCTCTTCCACTAATTCCATATTCCAGACATCCATTTGTCATAAGACTCCATGATGTTCCAGTTCCCTCTATATAATAGCCATTCTTCCAAGCAAAATTTGCAACTTGGGCAGGTGTGGCATCTTTATTCCCAGTCAAACTTACAATTACCATAGAAAGGCAAGTAGGTGCACAGCCAGACATTCCAATATTACTATTTCCGTATGAAGCATACCCCCATCTTTTATCCCACTGTAAAAATAATGGAAATCCTTCTTCTAATTCACTCCTTGTAATCTTTCCACTTGCCTTTTTTTCTGCATCAAAATATCCTTTTACAAAATCAATCATTTCAGGATTATTACATAATGCCGCCAACATATCTTTAGGGTAATTATCCCTCATTTCATAAACTTCTGAGAATTCATCATATTCTCCTGCCAATTCTTTCAATTTTTCCTCTATTTCATTCTCTTCTAAAACCTTTGGTGCTTCTATTATATAATCCTTTTTCTCTTCTGAAAAAACATCTGCTATCTCTGCAAGTATATTCTCTCCCATATCCTTATTCATCTGTTTCCACAATCCCAAACCTACAACTGCACACAGACATAATATACACATTCCTTTTATCTTTCTTGCTCTTCTTCTTTTTCTTCTCTTTTGATTTTTCATTCTTTTCACTCCTTTTAACCAAAAAACTTCCATTTACATAGCTTGTTCCTGTTTCCACTAAATGCACCTTTTGATTGCTTATCTCTATCATAACAAAACAAAAGAATTTATATTTTCGTTTTCTCTGCAAAAAATCTGATTCTTTTCTTATAAAAATCTTACGATTTTATGATTTTTCTCAAGATTTCTGAAGCTATATAAATTTTGCAAGAACACTTTTGTGAATACAAAAAAATGATCCTGTAGGTAATTAGAAAAATTCTAACAACTCTTACAGCATCATTTTTATTCTCCTGGCAGATTTACCCGAAAAGTAATACTTTCATCCCTGCTTTCCGCTGTAATACTCCCCTGATGAAGTTCCACAATTTCTTTTGCGATAGCAAGTCCAAGTCCTGCCCCACCAGTGTTTGTAGCACGGGAAGAATCTAACCTGTAAAACTGCTCAAATATATGAACTAGTTTTTCTTTTGCAATATTTTTTCCTTTGTTTGATACTAACAAAGAAATTTCTTTTCCTCTCTGGGTTAAGGATAAATGAATTGCCGTTTCTGGATAACTGTAATTGATAGCATTACGAATCAAATTATCCACTACACGTTCCATTTTATCCGCATCTCCTAAAAAGAAAATATCTTTTTCCACATGCATATCCCATGTAAGTTTTTTCTCATCCATAATAGGAAGAAATTCACTGGCAATCTGTTCCAGCATCCGGCTTAGATGAATTGCTTCTTTGTCTAATGCCATAGTGGTTAAATTAAAACGGGTAATGTCAAAAAACTCATTAATGAGATCTTCTAACCGTTCTGCCTTTGACAAGGCAATTCCCGTATATTTTTTCCGAAGTTTGTCAGACAATTCTTCTTCTTCCACTAACAAGGTCAAATAACCAATTACGCTGGTTAATGGTGTGTTCAAATCATGTGCTAAATACACAATCAAATCATTTTTTCTTTGCTCAGCTTCCTTGGCAAGTTGTATATTTCTGTTATTTCTCTCACGAATTGCATTCATATCATCCTGTACATCTTTTAAAACATTTGGGAGAATAATAACATTTTCTGGCTCTTTTGTCATTTTTCCTGAAGCATACAACATCTTGTCTAAGTATCCCAACACCTGAAAAATATAAAAACACCCTAAAATAATTGCACCTATCAGACAAACTAACACTACTACAATCACAGAATTTTCATCAATATAATGTAAGAAAGGATATAAGAAATCCGTCTTGTACCATATTTTTCGGGACAAAACCACTTTACCAAACAAAAATGCAAAAAAAGCAACAATAATATATACTAACAAAATCAATCCAAAACGTTTTAACAATTTTATAGAAATCCGGTTTTGATATTGTCCAGATTCTTTCCATGGCTTATTCTCATTCAATCGTATAACCTACCCCCCAGACAGTCTTAATAATCTTTGGTTTTCTTGCAGGTTCTTTTAATTTTTCCCGAAGTCTGGCAATATGTGCCATAACTGTATTATTATTATCCAAAAATTTTTCACCCCAAACCACTTCAAACAATTCTTCTGAAGATACGACTTCTCCCTTGCGGGAAGCCAAATACCATAAAATATCGAATTCCGTAGGTGTGAGTGCAATTTCTTTTCCATTTAGTGTACATTTATGATGCTTATTAGAAATATGCAATGCCTTTACATCTATCTCGTCCAATTCTCTCTTTTTTTGTTCTGCTTGATTGTATTGAAGATATCTTCGAATCTGGGATTTTACTCTGGTTACCACTTCAATAGGCTGAAATGGTTTTGTAATATAATCATCTGCTCCCATGGTAAAACCTGTGATTTTGTCAATTTCCTCCACTTTTGCTGTCAACATAATAATTGGAAAATAATGAGATTCCCGTATTTTTTTGCAAAGAGAAAAACCATCCATATCTGGTAACATAACATCTAAAATCGCCAGACTAATCTCCTGTTCTTGTACACAGGCAAAAGCATCCTGTCCATTATAAAATTTAAAAACCTGGTAACCTTCATTTTTAAGATATACTTCCAATAAATCCGCAATCTCCTGTTCATCATCTACAATCAATATGGTTTCTTTCATATAATTAGTACCTCAAACTTCTTTCTCTACTTAATTCTAGACTATTTCTGTTTAAATTCTCAATTATTCAATTCATGCAATACAATCTTTTTTTGTTTCAAAGAATCTTGTATCTTGATAATCCGCTGGTTAGACGATCCCCGAAAGTTCAAATGCAGACTATGTAATTGTTCTATATATTTTCCATCCACTAATACATCCAGATATGAAAAAAGTTCTCTGGTAATGGAACCTTCTTCCCACATGTGTCCAAGTACATCCCCATCAAATGTAAATCCAGTATAACACCAAATTGTCTTTTGCGGATACCATTGTTTTACTTTTTTTACCACTGGAAGAAGTCCTTGCTGGTTTGATAACTCCAAAGGTTCCCCACCAAGCAAAGACAATCCTTTTATATAATCTGGCTTTAAATATCCTAATAACTGCTCCAAGGTTTTTTCTGTAAATACTTTTCCATAATTAAAATCCCAGGCTTCCTTGTTAAAACAATTCCAACAACGATGGTTGCATCCACTAACAAACAAAGAAACACGCACTCCTGGTCCATTTGCTACATCTACTGGCTTTATGTCTGCAAAATTCATATTTATTCCTCCTGCGTACTACTACAAAATTCATTTTAAAATATTACAGCATGTTTTGTAGAATCTGTATACCTTTCTGCAACTGATTATCTTCATCCATGGAATAAAATCCCTTCTGTTGTAACTTTTCATCCAATTCCACTTCTATATCTGGTTCTAAACCTATTTTATGAATATTTCGTCCGTTCGGTGTGTAATATTTTGCTGTGGTTAGCTTAATGGCAGAATCATCAAAAAGTCCCATAACCGTTTGAACAATACCTTTCCCAAATGTGGTGGTTCCCACAAGCTTTCCTAATTTATAATCTTGCACAGCACCAGCAAAAACCTCTGATGCACTTGCCGTATTTTCGTTTACCAATATAACAAGGGGCTTATCAAAAGTCTTATCATCTTTGGAAAAATATATTGTCCCCTTTCCATTTTTATCTTTTACGGAAACAATCTCTTTCTTCTCTGGCAGTATACGGCTCATCATATCTACAACAGAATCTAAGAGTCCGCCTCCATTATCTCTCAAATCAATAATAAGACCTTTCATATTCTTTTTTTCCAGTTTATCCAAAGCTTCTGAAAATTGATTTGCTGTAGTTTCTTTAAAACCAGATACTTGTATATATCCAACATTGTCCTCTAACATCTGATACTCTACAGAAGGTACTTCCACATTTCTTCTTTCCATCGTAAAAGTTTGATAGGTCTTTGACTTGGCAATATAAAATTCAATTTCTACTGTAGTACCTTCCTTACCTTTCATCCGTTCCACCACATCTGTCAATTCTTCCTTTTTCACGCTTTTTCCATTCACTTTTGTAATACTATCTCCTGCAACAATTCCTGCTTCCTTTGCCGCTCCTCCTTCATAAGCTTCTACAATATATACTTTTCCCGTCTTGCTATCCTGAGCTACAAGAGCACCTATACCACAATAACTGCCACTATTGCTTTCATTTAGTTCAGCATACTCTTCTTGTGTATAGTATCTGGAATATGGATCATCCAGACTCTCCAACATCCCCTTATACATACCATCCAGAATTGTTTCATCTTCTACATTTTCCATAAACTCCTGACTAATTTTTTCATGGATAATTGCAAGCTTATTTAGATTCTGATAAGAGTTCTTCCCTAATGCCTCCACTTGCCTTCCTGTTATAATTCCAATTCCTCCAAAAAAAAATTTTCCAACGCCATAGAAAACAAGAAGCAAAACAAGACACCCTAGTATTCCAGCTAAAACTCCCTGCAGAAAACTCTTTTTGTTTGATTCCTTCATATAATAAGCTCCTTTACTTTATTCAAATACGCTCCTGTCTTTTTAATGTCGGATAGGAAACAGCTTTTAGTGAGATAAATATGGTACCGGATCAACATAATTGCCTTTTACAATTACACCAAAATGTAAGTGTGGTCCTGTAGAATATCCTGTAGAACCTACTTCTGCTATCTTTTGTCCCTGTACAACTGTGTCTCCTACTTTTACTATTCTCTTTGATGCATGCATATAAACTGTATTCAATCCATTACCATGATTAATCATAATGTAATTTCCGGCAGAAGGAGAATATGTTGAAATTACCACCGTTCCACCTTTTGCAGCAAGGATAGAAGTTCCCATTGGTGCAGCAATATCTAACCCCTTATGATATGTACTGGCACCTGCGGTTGGTGCTTTTCTTTTTCCAAAAGGAGAACTAATTCTTCCCTTTATAGACAATGGCCAGCAAAATCCCGAACCCGAAATTTCACTTGGAGTTGCCATATCCAAATCACTATTCCTTGCTTGTTCCAACAAAAGAGCTTCTATTTCAGCCTCTTTCTTTTGAATTTCCTCCTCAAATGCTTTTACTTCTTCCGAAGTTGCTGAAATAGATTCATTAAATTTATTAATTTCATCTTCTTTTTTCTTAATAATCTTTTTTAGTGTATCTTGTTCTAGTTCTACCTCCTCTTGAAGAGTTTCATACTGACTCTTTTTTTCAGAAACTGCATTTTTCTTTTCTAATACTTCTAATCTTGTTTCTTTGTAGCTTTCCAGCATTTTATTATCGTATGCTGTAATTTTATTTACATATTCCATACGATTTAAAACGTCACTAATACTATTTCCACTAAAAATCAGGTCAAGATATCCATTCGAACTGTTTTCATACATGTATTTTATGCGTTTTTTCATGGTTTCATACTGACTTATCTCTTGTTCCTCAGCAGTTTCTAACTCTGCAGAAACTAACTCCAATTCTTCTGTAACCACTTCTAAATTTCTATTAACCTCTTTAAGTTTTTCATCTACCTTATCCATCTTCTTATCCATTTTTTCAATGCTTTCCATTACATTGGTTTTTTCAAGTTCTAAATTGGCAAGTTCTTCTTGCACTTCGTCACGCCGATCCTCCAGCTTTCTTTTTTCCTTTTCTGCCTCTCCAAGTTCATCTGCATGGGAAGCCGTTCCAATTAATCCTACACCCAGCATTCCAATCAGACATCCGGTAACAATTCTTCTCCATCTGTTTTTTTTCATGTTTACATCCTCCTACACACGCAAATGTTTCTTCACTGTTATACAACTACCTAACAAACCAATTCCTACACCAATTCCAAAACAGATCGGAAGCAGAATAGAAAATTCTGATTTCAAATCTAAAAATACAAGCCACTGGGAAAGCTGTGCAAAATGTTCTGACATCCACTCAATAACATATTTATACACAAAAGTTAAAATTCCCATAGGAATGGCAGCACCTATCAATCCAATAAGAATACCTTCTACAATAAAGGGACCCTGCACAAAAAAGTCTGTTGCACCTATCAACCGCATTATAGCAATTTCCTCTTTTCTTACAGAAATTCCTAATGTAATTGTGGTACTAATCAGGAATACAGATACACATACTAAAATGACAATAACAAAAAAAGATACCGCACTAACCAATCCATTAAAGATTGTCAATGTACGAGCAGTTTTACTAGAGCTGTTTACCTTGCGGATTCCCTCCATATTCTCAAGCTCTTTGACTAGTTCTTTTTGATTAGATACATCATTTACATATATCTCATAAGATGCAGAATCTTCTAATGGATTCTCTGTACTAAAAGTATCTACCAATTCCTCTTGTTCTTCAAAAATATCACTCTTAAACCGATTCCAAGCATCTTCAGCAGAAACATATACAACATTTGTCACATTACTTTTTGATTTAATTTCTTGTCCAATCTCAGAAATTCTGCTATCTGTAGTGCCTTCATCAAAAAAAGCAGTAATAGATACAGATCCTTCAATATTCTTAATCATATATTGCACGTTACTTACTAAAAAGAAAAATATCCCAAACAGAAACAAACATGCTGTAATGGTAAATATAGATGTAATAGAAAACATCCGGTTTCTTTTTATATTCTTAAATCCTTGTACAATACTATAAAAAAATGTATTTATTCTTTCCATAACTTATTAAACAATCCCTTCCCTGCTACTCTCTTCTTTTATTCATCTCTTCCCTGTTTCATAGCCTCAGCTAATGTATGATATCTGTTAGTTGTCTGCATAGATTCTTCGTAAACAAACGTTTCTGGTTTGCTATAACTTGGTTCTTCTTGTTGATAATCTGTATTTTCAGATGTATTAACAACACTTCCTGTTCTTGATTCATACATATTATTATCATCAGAATTTATTGTAACTTCTTCCCTCTTTGCTGCTTCTATCAATTCCTCCTGCATTTTCTGGCTGACCTCTCCATAGTTTGGAGCATATTGTCTCTTATAACTTCCAGCTTCATCATCTCTGACTACAACTCCTTTATCCAGAGTAATCACCCGTTTTTGCATACTCCCCACTATTTCTTGGTTATGTGTAACCACAATGACAGTAGTCCCTTGTGCATTAATTGCCTCCAACAGATGCATAATCTCTTCCGAATTCTTCGGATCCAAGTTACCAGTAGGTTCATCTGCGATCAGCATAGAAGGCTGATTGACTAAAGCTCTTGCTAAAGCTACTCTTTGTTGTTCACCACCTGATAACTCTTTAGGAATAGCTTTCTCCTTGTCACTTAATCCTACCAAAGATAAAATGCGATGTACATTTTTCCCAATCAAACGGCTTTGAATCCCAATCACCTTTTGGGCAAATGCTACATTCTCATAAACATTACGATCCTTTAGCAACCGAAAGTCTTGAAAAACACAACCTATTCTTCTTCGGTGTGCCGCTACCTGTTTATGCTTTAGGTGGGTAATATCTTTTCCATTAACCATAAGCTTTCCACCAGTTGGTGATACTTCTCTTAACAATAGTTTCACAAAAGTTGATTTTCCTGAACCACTCTCTCCTACAATAAATACAAACTCACCTTTTGCAATCTTTACATTAACTCCCTTTAGTGCCTGAGTTCCTGTAGGATATGTCATTGCCACATTATCCATAGAAACTATGGTTGCTCCCTTTTCTTCCACTTTACCCGCCTCCATTATTTTCTATTATTCTAATAGGCGTGTCCAACACCATATACTCTTGATGCAGACACGCCCTACATTTTAATACTCCAAAGATTCAATATATTTCATATATTTTACTACCATTAAGGCAATCTTAAAGGTAATAGCATCCTCAAATACACGCAAATCTAAATTGGTACTCTTTTGTAACTTATCCAAACGATAGACTAATGTATTTCTATGGATATAAAGCTGTCTGGATGTCTCAGAAACATTCAAACTATTCTCAAAAAATTTGTTGATAGTAGTCAATGTTTCTTCATCAAAATCATCTGGTGACTTTCCATCAAAAATTTCCTTAATGAACATCTTACAAAGCGGCATAGGAAGCTGATAAATCAAACGCCCAATTCCCAAATTGCCATAAGCCACAATATCACGTTCCCCATAAAAAATCTTTCCTACATCTAATGCCATTTTGGCTTCTTTATAGGATCGGGATACATCCTTAATCTCAGAAACTATAGTTCCATAAGCAATCTGCACCTTTTCCATGGCTTCTGTATTAAGCATATCCAAGATCATCTTTGCAGTTTCGTCCATATCTTCATAAGATTCATTCTCTTTCAGTTCTTTTACAAGAATGATATTCTTTTCATCTACTGCTGTTATAAAATCCTGAGTCTTACCTGTAAACAATCCACGAACAGTTTCTAACGCATTGCTATCTTTCTCTACTTTAGTTTCAATTAAAAATACCACACGTCTCACATCGGTTTCGATATGTAGTTTTTTGGCTCTATTATAAATATCTACTAATAACAAATTATCTAACAATAAGTTCTTAATAAAGTTGTCTTTATCATATCTTTCTTTATAAGCAACCAGAAGATTTTGAATCTGGAAAGATGCGATCTTTCCAATCATGTATACATCATCGCTATCCCCCTTCACCAAAATTACATATTCCAACTGATTCTCATCAAATACCTTAAAAAACTGATATCCCTGCAATACCTGGCTGTCTGCAGGTGATTCTACGAAGGTTAAAACCGCTTCTTCATACTCTTCTGCATCTCCTATGGTAGATGCCAAAGGTTTTCCTTCCGTATCCATAATACAAATCTCTACCCTTGTTATTCCCTTCAGTCCCTCAATTGTACTCTGAAGTATCTGGTTCGAAATCATTTAATCACTCCTTTGTCAATATTGATATATGGTATAGAAAGTCACATCTAATTCGTAACAGTTCAGCCAGGGGCTGACCTGTTACGGAATTGGGCAAGCTCCGCATTATAAATTGCCCAATTCCAATCCTATTTTAGTCTTTTTTATGGTCTTGCACAGCGAAGTGTGCAAGACCTACCTGAACTGTTACTCTAATTCACTATTCTATAAACTGTCTGAATCTACAGACAATAACCTGTATTTATCATATCATCTTTTTAGGCAAAAGTAAATAAAAGATTCAAGTTTTTTTCAACTATTTTTGTTAATTCATGCAATCTAACCTCCTATTCTCGTCAAGTATACCAATTTTTTATATGATAACTTATATAGTTTTCTTGACTATTTTCGTCAATCCGAATATCTATGCACAATAAAAATTTTCTTTCTTCTATAAACATATTTCCCCAATATAACTCCATTCATTTCACTTTTTATTTAACCAAGATTGTTCATAATTAATAGGTCAATTGACAATAATTGTAAACAGGTAATACTGTCAAGCAGCTCCTAGTTGCAATAACAGTGGTCTGCAATATAGAATGTGAACAATTAAGTTTTACATTCCAAAAGATTTTATGTTTCATAAGCAAACAAAGAAGGCTTGTATACAAATTGTATCAAAGCCTTCTTCTATCATACTATGTAGGTATTTCCTACACAAATATACCATCCTTATTTTAGTTACAAATAATTTCCTCTGTTGTCTTATCAAAAATATGAATCTTACTAAGATCAAATGCCAACTTAATGGTATCTCCTGGTCTTGCGGTTGTACGAGGATTAACACGTACACACAGATCAAATTTATCAATGGAGAAGTACAAGAATACTTCCGCACCAAGCATTTCATATACTTTAATAGTAACACTAACAACACTATCTGGAGAAGTATTAATAAATACCTCTTCATCCTTAATATCTTCTGGACGAATACCAAGAACAACTGTCTTACCTTCATATCCTCGTGCAATCAATGTCTTAGCTTTCATCTCAGGAACTTTAATTGATTGAGAACCAAAAGTTAAAATCACATCTGTTCCAGTACTTACCACTTTAGCATCAATAAAGTTCATCTGTGGAGAACCAATAAATCCAGCAACAAATAGATTCTTTGGTCTCTGATATAAATCAATTGGAGCATCCACCTGCTGAACAATACCGTCTTTCATAACAACAATTCTAGTTCCCAATGTCAAAGCTTCTGTCTGGTCATGAGTTACATAGATAATGGTTGTTGCTAATTTCTGATGTAATTTAGAAATTTCAATACGCATCTGCACACGTAATTTTGCATCCAAGTTTGATAAAGGCTCATCCATAAGTAATACTTTAGGACTACGTACAATAGCACGTCCCATTGCTACACGCTGTCTTTGTCCACCAGATAAAGCCTTTGGTTTACGATCTAGCAAATGTTCAATCTCCAATGTTTTAGCTGCTTCATGTACCTTTTGGTCGATTTCATTCTTTGGTGTTTTTCTTAATTTCAAAGCAAATGCGATATTATCATATATAGTCATATGAGGATACAAAGCGTAATTCTGGAAAACCATCGCAATATCTCTATCTCTTGGCTCCACATCATTTACCAGCTTATCCCCAATCCATAATTCTCCTGAAGAAATATCTTCCAAACCTGCAATCATTCTAAGTGTTGTAGATTTACCGCATCCAGAAGGTCCTACAAAGATGATAAATTCCTTGTCTTCAATTTCCAAATTAAAATCTTTTACAGCAACAAATCCGTTGTCATAAGTCTTATTAATGTTTTTCAATGATAAACTTGCCATTTTCTCTTGTCCTCCTAATAAATCCAGATTCTCTGATGTGGCACTTTGCAAATCCCCATTCTGTTACCCTTGTCCATTGCAACTCTATGAGACAGCTTCTCCAAATCCCCGAATCAACTCTTTTTATTTTCTTTTCTATCATACACCAATTTTTTTTCGAAAACCATACCTCAATTAAACAAATAACCTTTTTAATATTTGTGCATTTTGTATATACATAAATTTTTTTTTATTTTTTTCTTTCCAAAATATACATTTTATCTTATTTTTTAAATATTTTCCATAAATCCTTCTCCGAAAATTTCTTTTGTTTCAAGCACAATCACGAATGCTTTTTTATCCTCATTGTGAATTATATCCAAAATCCCAATTACTTCTTTTTTTGAAACCACACAAAGCAGCACCCGTTTTTCCATCTTTTCATACATACCCATGCCCTCTAAAAGAGTAACACCTCTATTCTTTTCTACCATTATACGATTCCCAATCTCCTCATTTTTATTAGAAAATACCATAACCGCCTTTCCAAATTGAACTCCCGCCAAACATGCATCCATAACACGGGAGGTAATAAATACTGCCACAATTGCATAGAGTGCCTGATAAAATCCGAATACAATAGCACCTATAAATACAATACTTCCATCAATTATTGCAAGCAATGTGGATACTGGATATCTTTTTTTCCAATGATGCAAAAGAGTAGCTGCCAAATCACTTCCGCCTGTAGAGGTATCTGCTCCAAAAACAAATCCAAGGCCAATTCCAGATATTGATGCACCAAGTAAAGTTGCAAGCCACAAGTCTTCTTTCACAACAGTAATAACCGGAATCACTAACAGCATGATAGAAAAAGAAAAAGTGGCAAAGATGGTTTTCTTGATAAATTCCCTTCCTTTTATCTTCCATCCAAGCCACAATAATGGTATATTCAAAATATAGTTGGTAATTCCCGCAGGAATACCGAAACATCGATAAACCAAAATGGCAAGTCCAGATACTCCTCCCGTAACCATATTAGCAGGTGTATAAACCATATTTACTGCAAATGCCATAATAGTAGTTCCAAGCCATATCTTTCCATACTGTTTCAATCGCAATACCTCCACTTCGGACTAAAAGAATTTTAGTCACTATTCTGTTTCATATATTGCTCATATTCCATACAAAATATACGTTTGTGTATATTTTTCATTAGGTTCTTTTTTATTTTTATCAAATTATGATATATTTTGGTATGGACTTCTCTTTCTAGATATGTAAGATATTGCTCAACTACTTTCTGTACCAAAACATCTGCACCAATACAAACTTTACCATTTAATTTATCTGCATTTTCCATAATCCAATTCTCTTGAATTTGTGGTGCTATGGCAGTCAAAATAACATCTGGACAATTGGTATTAATATCGTTGAGCAACTTTTCATCATCCATATCCTCATCTGTTACAAAAGTTCCAACCATTTGTAATGCCGGACATTGTTCTTCACAATAATGAAGAAATAATTCTGTTTTTTCTAATTCATCTCCCACTAGATAAACACTCCGGTGGCTTTCTTCTAAAGCATGAAGCAACCCTTCCATACAGGATTCATTTATCACAACATCTTTTTGTTCTAACAATTCTGCGGATTCCTTAAAAAGTATCTCCTCTTCTCCCGGAAGAAGCATCTGAAAACCAGCAACCCTCCTCCGATAGTCTGGTGAATCCATGGCTTCTTCAATAATGGGAACAGACAAAAACAGGATGGCACGCATCTGTTCGTCATTACAATAATCATCTATGGTTTTATTCAACAAATCCAAGGTTAGTATCTCAACCTGAAAATCCAGAATATTTATCTTCTGTTCCATCCTATTCACTCCCCTTCTCTCATCATCATGCCCTCACACACTCTTATTCCAAAGTGTGGAGGATATTCTTATTTTACCATACTTTTCAGGGGTAGGTATTACGTTTCCATTAAATATCTGTTTCCATAGTTTAAATTATATTGTAACTACATTTTACATTTCTTCTCCATCCCGGTTTCCAAGAATAATCCGAATTTCCACATCTTTGCTAAGAGTCCCTACTTCAATTTCTGCATCTTTAAAATAGGCAAGAAGATCTTCACCATATCCCTCTTCTTTTACAATAATTTTAGTTTTTTCCAAAGTATTTCCAGTATAATTTCCAATCCGAATAACATTCATGCCTTGTTCTGCAAGTTTATTTTGAAATGCAGATGCTAATCCATTCACCTTTGTGCTATTTAATATTTCAACAGACAAACCAACAGAAGAAACTTTACTCTTTTTATTATGTTTCACTTTCTGTCCTTCTGTATAAGCAGCATTACTTAATACTTGATGGATTAAAGAATTCGTCTCTTCCACAGCAATAGAAAATACATTACCTACATTTTCCCCACTGACTTTATAAAATACTACCTGTTTAGGACCTCCTGCCAGATAACCAGATATGTAATTGCATTTTTTTTCATAAGATAAGTTGGATTTTACCTTATCACAATACTTTTTGAAAAATTCCTCATATTTCTCTTTTGTTGTAAGCTGTAACATCTGCTTTTTATAACTATCTTTCCATATTTGTATTCCGCTTTCTTTTTCTTTGACAAACATCTCTTTATACACATCAATCGGAATTACTGTATAATAACTAAAAGAAATATCAAGTAAGTCTTCTAGGAGGATTTGTGCACATTGATACATGCCTTCGCCTTGAAAATATTTATGTATTTTCCCCATTCGGATAATTTGAGGGATGTCTCCATTTACAGTGGCAAGTTTCTTATAAAGTTCATAACTCATTGTAAATTCCAGATTCTTCGGCACAGTAATATAGTCCAGATTTCCCGTAGTATTATTAAATATTTCAATTAATATATTTTTTATTTGTTCATCATCTTCACCCGTTACCAAAATCAAATTCTTAGAAATTGTTTCTGCTTTTCCGTCTGCTTCTATCTTTTCAAGCAATCCATACAAATTTGGATTACCTTCCACCTCTGCCACATTTTCATAATAAAACATGGTAACCTTATAACTAATACCACAAACCAGACAAAACAACCCAATACATACACAAGACTTTAAAAATACACGCAAAAATATTTTTCCCACTTTTTTTTTCCTGTTCTTCATTTTCTATTCTCCTATCTTTTTGCTGCTCTCTACTATAATACTACTTACCCCTCTTCCTTTCCTATACTGATGCCAATCCCAAATCCAATCAATAATCCAATTGGTATAAAAGTAAGATTATGAACATTAAATATACCAACCACCGCTCCCACTGCTGTTCCTAATATTACTCCCAGCAACATGTAGTTGCCTTTTTTCTTCTCCTTTATTTCTTTTATATCTGTTGTTTTGCAAGTCTCTTTTTTTTCGTCCATTTTACTCTTCCCTTTTATCCTATAGTATACCCCATTATCCTATTTTCTAAACAACAAAAAACAGTAATAGTCCAGCCATGATTTATATTCCCACAGAATATACATTATGGCTAAAAGTATTATGAATGAAAGTTGATTGCTGTGTGCAACTTACACACATACTTTTGCATGGCTGAACTGTAACAAAAAACAACACATCATATCCTCTTTCTACGAAAACATGATGTGTATGATCTGTTTACAAAAGCTACTTTTTTCGCATATATTTCATACATTCAACTGCACTATAGTATAACATTACCAAAGCGGTACCAAGCAAAACTCCTCCCAAAATGTCTGTAAACCAATGCACCCCTGACACTAACCTTCCAAGAACTGTTACCGAAATGATAACAATAGATACAATTTCTGCAATCAATAAGACTCTTTTCTCTGATATGCGGGAACGAAACTGCATAATTGCTGTAATCATTATACAAAAAACAAGCATGGAATGAGATGAAGGGTAAGAGGCTTCCAATCCCTCCTCTAAAATCACTGGTCTGTAGTTAATTATAAATACTTCAAACAATACATAAAATATCATCACTAACACATAGAATCCACCCAATATGATAATATCTGTATCCACTTTTGTAATGCTCTTCTTTGTAACAAGCTGTGCCACTCCTAACAAGCCAAAAACTGCTGCCACTAAAAGTGCAAGAATCCCTGTTACTTCTGTTACATTATACCAGAATGGATTATCTCCAAAAAATATAAATACTGCTCGATTAATGGTTGCAAAACCTATATTGGAATTCTCTGGTCCTACCGCTTGTACATCCACTACTCTTACTGCAATAGTATACAAAATAAATGCCAGAAACAAAGCTCCTGTTATTATAAAGTTTCTTTGATTTTTCTTCTTTTGATCCTCTCGCATTTCCATTCTCCATTCGTTAAAATCTCATTTCTCTCATTATAACATATCTCTTCTCTCTAAGCACTTAAAATTTTATATTCTTTTCTCTCTTATTTTTTGTAATATTATCCAACATTATTCATAATGAGATACAACAGGAGCAGTCATTATAAAAAATGACTGCTCCTGTTTTTATTTTGTTCTTAATTCTCACTTATTCTACTGCAGTCTGCACTGCTTCTTTTGATGCATAGTAGTCGTCAAATAATTTGTTCGCTGCTTGTAAGGTATCATTACAAATGCCAGGAAGTTCCTTTCCCCATGCCTTTGTAGCTGCTTGGAATCCTTTCTGCATAGCATCCTGCATCTTTTTCATCTTTTCCACATCATCGCCAGCCAAAGCACTCGCAAAATCAAAAAGTCTCTGGGAAGTCTGTTTTACTCCATAATAACCATCTTCTGCAATGTCCTTTTGTGCCTGGGCTTTTGTCTCTGCATCTACAGTATAATTACCACTCGCAAGGAATTTCCAAATACCATCCTTATCATTATTTGCCAATCCATAAGTTCCAGCTTGCTTTGACATCATTTGTTGAACCAGACTAGCAAGCTGTTTTTGTCTTGCCTCTTGGTCTGCTTTTAATTTGTCAACCAAAGCACTTCTTTCTTCCTTACTCATGCGGTTAATAGAATAAGTTCCTTTGTTGTTAGCATCCTCGGATGTCTTTTCAAAAACAACTGCTCCTGATGTCTCTTTTGCTGCTGCACTATCCTTTGTCTCTGTGCTAACTTTCTCTGTAGCTTCCTTTGAAGCTTCTACCGATGTGGTATTGTATGCACCATAGGTGCTTGATGTTGTTGCATTTACACTCATACTTATGCCTCCTTTCTTAATTATATATGTATCAAAATCTCTATAAAGCAGAGATTTTTTTGAAACTATACAATTGAAACTTCCGTTACTGTTCACACCTACGGTGCAAACAGTAACGGAATCCAGCCTATTTAAAGTTCGCCTTCGGCGAAAGGCTGGATTCTTGGCTGTTCTACGTTCTTGGCACATAGCTTGACAGCAAGTGTCAAGCTTGTGAGTGAACAGTAACAAACTTTCCTATTTCAAATCGTATACTCTCATATAATATATCGGCTATTATTTTTCCATTTTTTACCCTTTTAAAGTAAAGAATTCTATGTTTTTTATAATACAAAAGCAGAAATTTAATGTATATAACATTTCATACAGTTTAACAAAATATCCTCATTATACATTTGCACAATGAGGATATTTCTATAGTTATGATATTTTAAATTGTTTTATTTCCTTATCCAGATTTTCTGCAATCTTTCTTAAATGCTCTGCATTATCTGATACATTTTCAATAATATCCTTCACCTGACTTACTGATGCAAAAGTTTCTTCTGTACTTGCAGCATTTTGTTCTGCTATTGCAGACAAATCCTGAACTGTATCTACAACTGTTACACGAGATTCATCCATACTCTTTGTAAAATCTACGATACTGTCAATCCCTTTCATAGAATCTGTTACTTTTTCCTCAACAGTTTTAAATATCTTTCCTGTATACTCTACATTCTCACTCTGTTTGTTCATGACCACTTTCACTTCATCCATAGTTTTTACTGCTTCTTGGGAATTCTTCAACAACTCACTCACAATCTCATCAATACGGGAAGCCGTTTCATTAGATTGTTCTGCGAGTTTTTGAATCTGCATGGCTACAACAGCAAATCCCCGGCCATTCTCGCCAGCCCTGGCTGCTTCTATAGATGCATTTAATGACAAAAGATTTGTCTCTTCTGCAATAGAAGCAATCAGTGCAGTAGCTTCCTTAATCTTAATAGTGGATTGGTTGGTTACATTGGTCTGTTTGTAAATAGTCTCAATAGCATCTTTTGACTGGTCATTAATTTCACCAAGTTCTCCCAATGTCTTACCAGCATGATTACTTGCATTTTTCATATCTTGAATATTTTTCTCTAATTCTGTAATCTTCTTTGTTGTTTCTTGAATCATATTTCCAATAACCATAACATTACTGATAGTCTCTTCCGTTTTATTGGCTTGGGAAGTGGCTCCCTCTGCAATTTCGCTTACCGCTGTATCAATCTGGGATATCTGAATAGTCGTTTCATAAGCATCCTTCCCAAGATGTTCAGATGTGTCATAAAGTTCTTTAGATTCCTTCAGTAATTTCTGCACCACTTTCCCCAAATCCTGTTGCATTGCATCAATAGCCCGGCTCATATATCCCGTTTCGTCCATGCGTTTATTCAATTTATCTTGTTTTTCATCTTTCACAAAATTAAGCTCTCCCACTTTACGGATTACTCCACCCAACTGTTTAAAAGGCTGAATAATATTTGTTGCCAGTAAAAATGCACCAATAAGACCAATTACAGTTAAAATCACTGATAAAACACTAGATCGCATTGTGTAGTCTGTAATTGGTGACATCATTTCATCTTCATCACAAGAAATAACCAAAATATAATTTCCATCTGGAGTCACAAAATAACCAGCNTNCTTTGTACTTCCATTAAATTCATACTCTACTACCTCAGGATCGGGAATCTTCCCTGTGTTTAAAGTTTCAGTAACACCTTTTACAACCTCATTTTCAACAGGTTTCCCAATCTTATCTGCTGTAGGATGATAAAGCATCATTCCATCTTTTGATACTACATAAGCATAACTGCTTTCAATTCCCTGTACACTCACTTTTGCTAATGCCTCAAATTTTGTTTCATCCATCAGTCCATCTCCCAGAATACCATTTCCGGCATAGACTGCCAAATCATGCATATAATTCTTTGCTATCTTACTGTAATTATCCTTCATTCCACTTACAGATACTTGCATGGAAATTCCTACTAAAATAGCCATACATAAAAATACCATAAAGATAATCCTTGTACGGATAGACCGAAACCATGGTATTTTCTTTTCTTGTTTCTTTTCCTCTGTTAGCATCGCTTTATCCCCCTTCTTTTCGCATCATAACCAGTATTATACCGAGATTATTCACGGCCTTAAGCATGAGCTAAGTCTTATGTAAGTCAAAGGCTTACAAATAAAGACTTAGTCATGCTTAATAGGTCAATTGACGATGATTGCAGACAGGTGACGCTGCCAAGTGGCTCCTCGCTGCGATAGCAGCGGTCTGCAATATAAGTCGTGAATAATTGAGGTTATATATACTTTTTTATGATTTATCTGTACTTTGTTTTATTATATAACTTTTATACCATTTATACAATATGAACAATTTATCAAATCTCCCTCTGTTTATTTAGCTATTTTCACCAAACAAATCCAAAAAACAAACACTTACTTATACTAATTTTGACAATTACTTTATTCATTGTAACATCTTTACTACCTCAATAAATATCAGGCTCTATTCTTACAACATATCTACAACTTAAATTCCCCGATTCTTGATTCATATACACTAGGCAAAACAAAAAAGCAGGGAAATCCCTACTTTTTTGTTTAATTATAATTATTAACAGCTAATCAAAGACTATATATGCTTATTCATATAATTGCTGTCATTCAGTTTTATGTATAAATTTTAAACATTAATCTATAAAAATACATCAACAGATACATACTCTTTTTTCTTAGCATCTTCATCTTGATCTTTCTTTATCTGTTCTAGAAGATTGTCTTTTTTCTTTTCTTCTTTATTTTTTTCTATTTTCTCTGTTTCTTTAGTATCTTCTGCTTTATTATCTTTTGCAGCCTCTTCCTTCTCCAATGCTTCATTCATGGTTGTATTTGCCTTTTGGAGGCTTGATATGGAATCTTTCATAGCAGCCTGTGATTTACTGTTTAAATCTGCTATCTCTGCCTGCTTCTTTTCTGGATTGGCACGTTTTCCATCTAATTTAATTTCTGTTGCTAACTCTTTTGCTTTTCTTTCCAGACTTTTACTAACACTACTTTGAACCTTTGCCTGCTCTATAGAGGAATCTGCTGATATCATGGCTTCCATTTTTATTTCAGATATTCCATTCTCTGCATTTTTTTCTGCTGCCTTGTCCCTTTGTTTTCCTCCAAGAGCCTCTTGCATCTTATCTGCTTTTTGTTGTTGCTGTTGTCTTCTCTGCTCAATTTGATGCTGTCTCAATGCATTATTCAAATCCGTAATTTGCTTTTGAATTTCCTGTTTCTTTTTGATTTTTTCTTCCACAGACAATTCTTCATTTGCAGAAATCTCCTGCAATTCTTTTTGTGCCCTAGCTATCTGGTTCTGAATATCTTTAGTATAGGAATCCACGTTTCCAGTATTGCCCATCCAATTTATTCCATTTGATCCGTTTATACCATTAATTGTCATGTCTTTCACCTCCTTTTTATAGTATGTGCACCTTAAATAGTTCACTTATTTTATCGGAGAATCTTTTTTTATCCTAAACAATTTATATTCTTTATTTCATTATTTCCTTAAATTTTTTTACATTTGTATCTGCATCACCAGAAAATACAGCCGTTCCTGCCACTAAAATATTGGCCCCTGCCTCCAAAATCTCCTTTGCATTTTCCAGATTTACACCACCATCCACCTGAATATCCACCTTCAGGTCTCTATCTAAAATCATTTGTTTCAATTCCCGTATCTTTTTTAGAGAATATGGTATAAAAGACTGACCACCAAATCCTGGATTTACACTCATAATTAAAACCATATCTATCTTATCTAAAAGATACTCTACTGCCAAAAGAGGTGTCGCAGGATTTAGGGCAACACCTGCCTTTAATCCCATTTGACGAATAGCAGTGACTGTACGGTCTAAATGTGTACAGGCCTCTGCATGTACAGTAATCAAATCAGCCCCAGCATCTTTAAAATCTTGAAGATAACGATCGGGTGCTTCAATCATCAAATGCACATCAAAAGTACATTTTGATTTATTGCGGATACTTTTCATAATTGGAATTCCAAAAG
>JAAVHR010000048.1 GCA_014799595.1 Clostridiales bacterium
TTCAGGTAGAAACACGCATTTACTGCGTGTTTACGTAGCAAAATGTAAATTTTGATTGTTCTAAGCCCTTCGCCGAAGGCGAATTTTTATGGGCTTAGAACGTAACTGTTCATGGTTTTGAACAGTTACAAATTGTCATAAATAGCACCATCCAAAACACAGGTTTCCATTCCAATACAAGAAAAATTTGCTCCTCTTAAATCACAGTTTGCAAATTTTACATCTTTTATAACGCTTTCAGACAAATTTGCATGTTTAAATGATGAACCACTAAAATCACTATATAATAATAATGATTCCTTAAAACTACATTTGTCAAAATCCGAATTTTGGGCTTCCACCATTATTAATTTAGATTTATCAAAAACAGAAGATGAAAACTTACTACTATTCATTTCTGCTGAACGAAAATCTATATCAATTAAACTGGAAGAACTAAAATCTAAATTATTTAGTAAACAACGATGGAAACTTGTACTTTCCATATGTATCTGTTTTAATGTTTTAACATCTAATTTCAAAGAAACATCATGAACACTATGAATCTCAATCATACTAACTATTCCTCCAATCAAATGAATATAAGGATACTATCGTATAATTCTCTTCCCTTTTTTTATAGTCCATAGCTGTAAGTTTTATAGCTCTGTATTGTTCTGGACACTCTAATTTTCTTTTAATTAGGTGTAATATGTATAAAGCAAAAAATCAACTTATTCTTGCTGCCCATCCCCATCATTATTCTTGCAAAATGCTCTCCGGAATGCTGTTATATTCTTACCATTTTCCTTACCTAAAATTGCAAATATTACTCTATCAAAATAGGAAGAATAGTTTTCCCCACAAAGAACTTCCTTAAAATAACCTGACACTTTTACCGGATTATGTCCGAAAGAACCACATCCCCATGCACCTAAAATCAATGTTTTATACTGATTGTGGGCAGCAATGAAAAGCATCTTGCGAATTCGCATCTTCATTACTTCATCTATCTTTTTCTGGCTTACAAACATTGCAGCCCCATGTTTATTAGGTGCTGGCATTGTAATCACCGATACCATATATGGATCTAAAAGAAGCCTGCATTCCTTATCACGAAATACACAAACTTTTTTAGAAAGCAACATATAATCTGAAGCAAGCGGCTGGAAATGTTTCCAATTGTATTGATACATCTCCTTTGCTTTCTCTAATGTAATAGAAGCATATAAAGTACTCATTCTACATAAAGCTTCCTCTTGAGCAGTTGCACCCAGACGAAATCCTCCTCCGGGAAACTGTGCATTTGCAAAATTCATTACCAAAGGATTTTCATATTTCTTTGCGGCCCCAAAAGAATCTTCATTGACTACTTTAAAAGTACATGTAGATGTGTTAGTTGCTACATTGGGGATCATTGCATTATTGTCATTCATCATCTTTTTTATTCGTTCCGGAGAATAAACATCCACAGACTTATAATCCTCAGGACACAACTCGATCGTGATTCCTCCTATACTAAATTTTCCTGTTTCTGTTATTCTGATTGTTTCATTTGCAATTGCAATGTTGTGATTCATCTTTTACATCCTCCAAATATAGATAGGCTGGATTCCGTTACTGTTTGCACTGAGTATGAACTGTAACCAATTCACCTGTTGAACCTCTCTCTTAGTATTCCTTCGTTATTTCTTCCTTAATGCCATACATATTCTTAAACATATTAAGGTCAGCCTCGCTCTTTATCAACATAACCTCCTCTATCTTACCTGTATGAACATCCTTAAAACCAGCTACCTGTTCGCCATTACAGATGCTCGCCTTAATGACGGGTTTTTTATTTTCCCTATCATAATCCTGCATCACTGTTTTCTTTTTAAATAATTTCATACTACTCCCCTTCCTCAAATCTTTCTCATTTCGTAACTGTTCAGAACCATGAACAGTTACGTTCTAAGCCCATGAAAATTCGCCTTCGGCGAAAGGGCTTAGAACAATCAAAACTTACATTTTGCTACGCAAACACGCAGTGAATGCGTGTTTCTACCTGAATAGTTACCTCATTTCTACTATAAATTCAATACTTTTTTCTCCACATTCCACACAAGCAAACTCTTTTGCCGAATAATTATTATCTGCTAAATTTGCTAACATTATTAACCAATCACGAAACATCGAATATCCTACATTTACTTTTTATGGTACTTGTCTTACATATACTCTTCCTCGCTCCATTCCTTAAATCCAGCTTTATCAAGGGCATTTTTTACAGTATATAGTACATCTTTATCCAATTCCATGGAACTGACCTTTAAAACATCATTCATAACAATTCCCAAGCTCCTGCCTGTAAATATGGATATTATATCAGCCAGATTCCCATCACACATATACTCATACAAGTAATAAAGCACTGCAAAATAACTTTCATCATCTAATTCGGACCATTAAACGCTTTGGATAACAATTGATATGTAGTCATTAAATGCTCAGGAATCTTTTTTTCGTTGATTTTCATCATCTCCCCATTCTCTCTGGTAACAGACTAAAAAAGATTTAGGAAGTTGCCAGTCTAAAAATTTATTATACCAATCATTTAAGGGTATAGATGCGATTTGTTCTATCACCAATTCATTTTTCCTAAGTATAAAGCTACCTCCTTTTTCACATATTTCAATGAGAGGATCATACACATCTAAATATTGTCTTGCTTCGTTATGTTCTTCTGTAAACAGAGCAATTTGTAAATAGTATTCAAATATTTTGCTTTGATACATCGTTTTACTCAAATACTCCCTTGTATTATCACTATAATATTTTGTAAAGTCGATTTCTTTATCATCACCCAAAAATTTAGCTATATTTGAAAATAGTGGTGGATACTGTTTATTTGATGTTTTTTATAAAATCTAGTCAATCTATGTAAAAATTCACAACCTAATCTAAAATCAATTTCTGAGACATTTTTTCCTACATTTTCCCAATTAATATTATTTATTCTATTTATTGCACTTTCAAAAATTATTCTTACCCCCTTTTAATAATCAATATCCTGCTTCTCTGGTAGTATAATACTTTTTTATTTCAGCGACATCAATGTTATAGTGTCTACCACTACTTGTTCTTACGTACTTTGCAGCAAGTGCAAAGTACTATCTTTGAACAGTAACTTAAGACCATCCATATATTTCTCATAGTCAGTCTACAATTTTCTTTTATTTTTCCTTATTTGACAGAAATGCATAAATAGGTAATACTCCATAATCTAAGTCATTTTCCATAATTTTAATGATACTTGCCACAATATAATATCTTTTACCCTCAGATACTAAAACCACAATTTTTTGCACTGGAATATCTTTACCTAATTTCTGGCTTAAGTACATCCTATCTTCTTCAGCCGCTTTATCTATCTGCAACCCGCAAAGCAACCATGGCATTTCAATATAATCAATCCCCCTAAATATATATCAATATTTGTATTGTAAGTTTTATCTATATCTACTTTAGGGCTTCTTATAATTGCCTCACTATATGAGACTTGATAAAACCACAATTTAAACTTTCTATCAACCAACTCCATCTTTTCCATCAAATCACCTCATAAATACGACTTTAAACTCATCAAATATGTTACACCTCCATTTTTTTTGAAAAGGTTTTACATATATTTTCCAATATTGTTTCAATCCTTTTTTCTGATTAGCTATAACAATTTCAGGTAACACATGTAACGTGTCTGCTATATCATACGCCATTTTATACTTCTGGATTGATATATTAGTTTTCATGAGTTCTAATGATCTGATAATAAATTGTTCTAGTTTCGTATTACATATTATTTCTTGTTCATCATCTCTTTCAACTATTAATTGACTTTTCCAGCTTGGCATTATGTAAAAAATCATTTTAAACATTTCTTGATTACTGCTTTTATTAATTATAGCCTTGATAATAATATCAATAACATGGGAATTATTTTTATTTTTTATATCAAAACGAAGTAGGACAAATATCCTATGTAGTTTTTTCCACATATTTACTTTCATCTAGATTTCTCCTAATAACCGATAGATACATTAACTGCTTGATATAGAGTTCTCTGACTGATTGCTTTCAGAACCTTTCCATCCTCCGCCAGTGAGACTTGACATAGTCTCTTTACTCTTATAATAATTCAAGCCAATACTCAGTCTTCTAAATCTAAATTGGTATCATTCAAAAACTCTTCTTTTATATATTCACAATATTGGCTAGTTCCTGGTTTTACTCCATATATAACGGCTTTTCTAAAAAATTCTCTTGGAATCATATTATGTTCGGCAAAAAAGTGAAAAAATAAATCTGGCACTTCATAAAGAACTTTCCCATCTTCACTTACAATATACATTATTGAATTGCCTACTTTAACTCTAGTTTCCTTATAACTGTATATTAATTTACACAATTTACCCTCATTACAATCTTCAACATTATAAATTTTACGAAATGAATGATTCTCATTACAAAATGGACACGATATAAAAGTTCTATTAACATTTTTGCTAAAAATGACATAATTGCACAAACACTCTAGAAAAGCTTTATCTACTCTATCACTGTTCTTCTTTGCTACTATCTTCCGCATTCCTAATGCTGAAAGTTTAATCTTTACATATTTCATCTCTATTCAAATACTCCTTTCACTGAATTCTTCCCTATAAGCATTTGCGAAACTTTTATTATCTTAAATTACTTTGTGCAGATTTACACATTAAAACTACCACTCTGGATAAAGAATCTTTAAAAATTTGTAACTATTCAGAACCTGCAATTTGTATACTCACTTTTATTGGACTGATGTACACATGAGGATTTTTACCAGTCATTGTGGAAAATTATTAGATATTATGTATATTCTGGAAAAATCCGAATGAGGGGTTCTGAACAGTTACAAAAATTTATTAGGGTGGATATTCTAACATATAGCCATATTGAGGATAAATATAAACGCTTATTCAATATACCATTCAAATTCCTTATCAATTAAATCAAATTTAATATACTTATCTATTAGCTCATCTTGTTCCTCTAAAGTTAATAATGCATACCACTCACCATATTGACATTTTATATACTTTAAACTCAATTCACTTAGTTTTTCAATTATGTTAATGTATTCATCATTAATGATTCCTCTAAAGTTATTTTTCCATTCTTCTAATTGTATTTTTAGCTCCTTTTCATTTATTTGATAAGATTCAGCTTCTTCCTTAATTAAATAAAAATTTGAACTGGCTACATACTCAATTATTTGTCTAAGTATTGCATCTTTAGTATTTTTTGCATAATAAATTCCATTTGATTCTGCTCTTTCACATAACCCAACAGAATACTCTTCACCTTTATCCGCAACAACCCATACCCATTTATCTCCTGCACCTGTGATTGCAAATGGGACTATTGATTTAGTTTCACCTTCATCATACTCATATTCTTTAATTTTATTTATTGGCATCCATTCCATTTCATTTAGCCATAAATATGAATCATTCTGTGGACTTGTATATCCTCTCTCATTCATTTTTTGATATACAAGCGGAATGATATAATTTTTATCAATCATGTTTTATCACTCCTATGGTTTAAAACCAATATCTATTACAAAAATTCTGATTCCAAGTATCTCTTTGACTTTTTTTGTCTCTAATAGATATTAAGTAATAATGCTCCTGCTTATCATAATGCCACATAATATCAGTTATAATAGCCTCTTCTTCATTTTTTTTAATTTTCACAATTTCTCCAAAAAAATATTTAGGAGCTGGCACAAGTTTAAATAACTTATGCCTCACTCTATAGCAATTGTTATTGTACTTTAATGTTATATAGTCGCTTTCTTCTATACATTCAAACACCTTACTACTGTTAGCCTCTTGCTTAAAAGCCTCCAAATCAGCAGGATGTATCAAATCAGCACCATGTTCTATAAACCATGGGTATGTTCCCCACTTAGAATTCATTTTGTCACCGCCTTAATCATCAACTGTTAAATAGCCTTGAAAATCTCTATGAAAAATTACTATTCGTTCTATCCCCTTTCTTCTTCATGTTCAACACAAACTTTTTACTCTAATTATTATTCCAAAATAACTATGTCACCTACATATCATTCACCAAGTAAACAGGTAGGTTATACAGGTATTTTTTTAAGATTTAGGGAATTGCAAGTCCTAAAGTATAACTATAATAAATTTTATAAATACCTCTTTTTAATATTAATCAAATTATTCCTAATATCTTCATTTTCGCCATTTTCTTTTATATAAATCCTATATGCTAACTCCAAACATTTTATATACATTTGAAAGTCAACTTTTATATCCTTATCAATCATATAAAATTCAACTCCATCTTCTTCTTCGCTTTCAAAAAGTGATGGCAAATTACATCCTAATACTTCATTTCCATAACTTATATCTTGAGCTAAGGTATTTAATATTCCTTTAAAATCACTTCTTACCATCCAATCAAAAAAAGCAATAACTATAGCATATTTTTCTTTATCTTCAAAAAACAATTCTTCAAATTTTTCTTTCATAACTTACCTCTCTAATAATCAAATTGCCTCTTATCAAAACTATATTATTCTATCAAATCATTTTCACTTGTTTTAACTAATCCCAATATAGACTTTTTATTTTGTTTAGTTCTTTCTTTTGAATAAAAGCCTTATAATCTTCTACGTTACCATTCGACGAAAAAACTAATGTCATTATTCCATCTATCATTTCATCTTCAGATAATAATACAATATCACTTGGCTCTACTTCCCTGTAATTCTCAAAATAAGTATAAATTTTTTCCAAATCAATTGTAGTATTAATCCATAATGTATCAGCATAAATATATATCCCATCATCCATAAAGTCTATTCCATATGTACATACATATATTTCAGCATTTTTATCACTTTCTCTTATTTTTTTTATTACATCATTTAACTTTTCTATTTCTTCTTTCTCATCAATTGCAAACCTGCAATACTTCTTATAAAGATTACTAAAAAATAAATTGTATTCAATAAGAACACCATCATCTAATATTTTATCTTGATATTTTGTAATCACTTCAATAAAATTCATAGCTATCACCTCTTTTGATAATCTGGTAATGTCCTTACATACTGAATTGCTTCAAGCATTCCCTTTAAAATTTAAGCTGTTTCATCATCCAAATTTTTTTAATTCACCACTATTTAAATTAATGAAATGACCCAGTAAATACTAAAGAATTAGCTTTTCATTTACTTTCTTTAATCTTGTATTAACAGACCTGCTCTTTGAAAATCTTTTGAAATAAATACATATAATACAGCCATGCTTCCTGCCCTTAATACAAATGGCAGGAAATTGCACTTCCATTGTAGCAAAAGTATCCACTCACCTTCTGGAAAAGTGTCCTCTCTAAACAAGTTTGGTGTACCACCAATTTTGTTTGTATCAATCAAATCAAAATATTCTTCTTGTTGTACACTATCTAATTTACGATATTCCTCATTTGTAAGAAATTCAGGATCATATCCTTCCTCTAATATTGGTACATATTCATATTTCTCATTCTCTTGATCAAATAATGTTGGTCCTTCTTCAAAATTAGTTATTTTTGTGTAAATATTTTCAAAGCTTTGAATAATAACTGCATTTTTACCACCATTCCATTCTGCAATATCTGGATCAAAAAAATTGTCTGTATTGCTTTCTGGATGTGTGATAAAAATATATACAACCAAATTTTTTTCATTTCCTAATTTCCCTTTTTCTATTACAATTTGCCCAACAAACATCATTTTTCTATCCTTCCATCCCATGCTCATTGGCCACTTTTCTTCACTTATCCAAATTGGTTGTCCACCAAATTTAGTAATTGGCTCATTTATCTTTTCTTCCATCTTATTAAATCCAACTATATCATATTTTGCAATCATTCTTTCCTCCAACCACAGTTCATTTACCAACTATTTTTGTTATATTATCACTTGTATTTAAAATCTCTCTGGCTATTCATCTACCTGTTCAATAATTGAATTATTATGCCAGTTACCTGTTCCAAACACATTTATACATTTAGACTGTAGAATACCCATTCTTGTATTTTTGCAGAGGTACACTACCTAAATCAGATAACACTTTTGTAGATAAGTAGATGATAGAGTTATCTTTTTTAAGAATTAGGGTAACTATTCAGATTTTAATATCTTAATATTTTATCTCTTGTTTTGTTAGTACTTAAACTTTGGACTTACTTCAAACTGAATCTTCAGTTCTTCTAATTCTTTAATCACATCCTTAACTTTTGGTGCTTTATCTCTTACTATGCAAACATCACTTTCTGTAAGCATTTGTTTTGCAGCAATAAAATTAACTCCTGCTATTCTAGCTGTTAATTTTATCTTTTTGTTATTGAGTTCATCCACATTTTTAATATAAACGCTGTATTCCGTCATATCTTCATATATCTCATTAATATTCGTTGTTATTAGATTCCATTCACAACTTGAACATACCCATCCCTGTACAGAATCTTCAGAAAACCAATTTATATTAGCTTTACATTTTTCACATATCATCTTATTCATTTCCTCCTTTCAATTAGGAAATGGCATCACAATATCATTAAAATATTCTCTATAACTTGATTCACAGGATACTTTAATCATCTCATCATATTCTGAGGATATAACTTCAATGTGTATAATCAAGTACATGTTTCACTCTATTTCTATTTATTGAGCCTTGTCCATATATCTCTCCTTCATTACTTGTCCAAGTACGTACCATCTTCATTATATTTTAATGCATCAGAATTAGTATTACTACCATTCCAACTACATTCCTATTATACAAGATTAAAACCATCTATGCTTTTGAAGTACATAACGAGTCTTAATCCATAGTGTCATATATCCCTTGTAGTCCAAAAATACATCTTAAAATTAATCACTTGTTGTATCAACAGATATGCACATTAACTCTGTCATTTCATCTGCAAACTGTAAAATCTCACTTTTATCACTTTCGTTATATAAAAATGCACTTGCTTCTGCAGAAGGATAAAAATCTATGAACATATTACACAAGATTTTGGGTATATATTGTTCATCTTTCCATTCATCAAATATCCCCTTCAAAATTTTTCTAAACTTACAAACTTTTTCGTTTCCAATCCTCTCAAAAAACGTAAGTCTAACATTATTTCATCCATAATCTCACAAAATTCTTTAATAGTGTCCATTTTTCCTCCCTTTAATATATCCCTTGTTCTTTCAACCAATTTTGTATTAAATCAACTTGGTTTCTGGTGTTGTAGTGGAAAGTGGTCATATTCTCTTCTGCATCATAGGTGGTTAACTGCTAATTTCTTTGTNGACATCTTGCTGTTACAACAAAAGTAAGATGTGGTATATTTCCTTTTTCTCCTTATCCAGCGACATAAACATCATCAACAGCTGTATTACCTAATTCCCACCCACTGTATGGAATGTGTTTAAGTGCCCATGAAGGTGTTGGTGTAATACCTGCATTTCCTATAATTCTGTTTCCAGCCTTGAGCTCTTTAATACTTTACCCTTCTTCATAATAGTCCTACTTTTAATTTTCTATATATTCACTCTTTTTAGATAGAACCTTGCACTTTGCTGCAAGTTCAAGCTGTTTCATCATCCAAAATTTTTATTAATTCACCACTATTCAAAATAAATACTTTTGCCCATGTAATATCATTTACATCAAATTCAACATCATCTTCATACAAATATTCATCACTATACTCATAATTCACATAAACAAAAACAGAATTCTCATCTGCTTTTTTGAGTGTAAAATTTTCTTTAAGCTTTGTAGCTGCTGGATAATTTTCTAAATCATATACTGTAATCATTTTACCACAATTGCAGCATTCCGCAAAAATACTTGGATGTGCATCTTGATAAACCAAAAATTTTTTACAATTACAACTGCATTTTAGTTTGTATACATTTGAATAGCCTCCTTCATAAGTTTCACACAAATATGAATAGAAACAATCACTATTATCCTTATAACAATATTTTATTACATGATCAGGTGCACTTTGTTTTATCACACATTTTCACCTCTTTTTAATATTTAAAAACCTATCAAGACAATACTTAAAATCTTGAATCATAATCATTAGCTGTACCTAAATCATGACATTTAAATTTGGTCAATATACTATTATACATTTTCCTCATACTGTCTTCTTAATCTTAATAATCTCAATTTGTTAATGAAAAGGACTTTTTTTAGGAATATGTATTTCATTCTTTGTAAAAGTCAATAAGCTATCATTATGATCTAAATATAAATGAAGATCACATTTTAGCACATCTTAAAATATACTTCACACATTCCTGAAACATCTACTATTCCATTATAACATGCATCCATTACTTCTATTTTACTTCTACACAAGGGTAAATCCTCACAATATGTACCATACCACATTGCAATTTTAAATCCACTTTCTAACAGTTCATTCATAATCACATAAAAATCTGTTTTTTCAAAAGCAATTCCCTTATTAATCTCTTCTTTTGCTTTTGTCAAATAGAAATCTATATCTTTTTCTTTAATATTAATTGTCCAAATCTCATCAGTATTACTCCATATTTTAGATGCTTGCTCTCGCAAAAAATCATCCAACTCTATAGCAACCATTCCAAATTTTAAAGTATTTAGCTTATGTCCTTTACAAATTATGAATTCACTCACATTCTTTATCTCCCTTATAAATTGTCATTATACCATTTCTCCGCAATTTATCAACATAGTCAATAATTTCTCCTCTAATTACCATTACTCCAATTGTTTACTCATAATACAATATTCATTTTTAACCGAATAAACTTCATAGCATTGAGTTGATTTTACATCTATAAAACACAATTCATCTTCAATCCAATAAACTTCATAGCATTGATTTGACTTTACATCTATAAAACACAATTCTTCTTCATTTTTCCACAAATATGTTACAAATGATATGCAATCAAGAATTTTAATTTTGATCCACCACATCCCATAATTTCCATATGGCATTATCCATACTGCACCATCCTGTAAAACAGGGATCTGTTTAAAAATCCATTCAATTATCTGATTATCATCATGAATAAAAGGTGTAACAGCTATCTTAGGATAATCGAACTCATGCATAGGCTCCATCTGCTTTCTATAGTATATTACCTCATCTGAATCAGCCTCTATAATATCCAATAACTGTATGGATGAAATACATGATAATTCCTTTTTAATCTCTATCAATGACATTTTTTTTCTTATCTGCATCTTTCTATTTTTTGATTCACTCATCTTTTTGTTCTCCTATTCATCAATCACTAGTTCAAATAATTAGTTCAATTTTTTATCAATCCCAATATAAACATTTTATTTCATTTTTACTATTGATATTGATTATATCCTTAAAACTAATAATTTGATTCTTTTCACTAAAAAGATATATTTTTTCTTGTTCAAATTCTTCATTTTCACTTAACTCCATTATAGCACTTGGCTCAATTGATCTTTTCTGTTCAAATAACCTCTCTATTTCCCAAATACTTCTTTGAGTTTCTATCCACAAAGAATCTGCATAAATATATTTTAAACCATTCAAATCTGTAGACTCATAACTATATGCACATACATATATTTTTGCACCGTCTAAAATCATTTTATCTGTTATAGATTTCAAATCGAGTAAATCTAAAACATTATCAATACAAAAATGATTATATTTTCCTAATTGCTCATCAAAAAATAATTCATAGTCTATTAAAATACAATCCTCTTTTGGAATCTCAGATTTTACCTCTTTATACATTTCAAATAATTTCATTTGCTTAAATAGTATATTGAATTTATCAAATTAATTCAATATACATTTTCCTTCCTATATATTCTATTTAAATATCGTAGATTAATTTAATCAATTACAATAACTTGTTGTAACTATTCACAACCTGCAAAAGTGATATACAAATTGCATTTAATAAATTTATTTATTAAATGCAATTTATATACTCACTTTTATTGGACTGATGTCCACATGAGGATTTTTACCAGCCATTATGGGAAATTATTAGGTATTATGTATATTCTGATAATTTATCTACTTTCTCCGTATCCATATGTATAGATAATGGTTACTGTGTTTATCTGGTTTCCTTTGAATCAGGTGCAACATGTATAAAATTAGGTATTTCTTTTTTTATGTTTTCTAAATCCTTACCATCTATCATCCTAACTCCTTGAGGTATCTCAACTCTGCTAATTATAATCCCTTTATTCCAAGATTCACACCAAGCCGGTAAATATCCAATAGAAGACTTTCTGTCTCCAACATATACAAATTTGATGCTTCTTTCCCCACACTCTGGACAAATAGCGTTTCTTGTTGAATCATCATTATTTTCTAATTTTGCTAACATACTTAACCAATCATAAAACATTTAATCTCCTCCATTTACTTTTTTATAGTATTCCCACCAATCATTTTGAGACTGCTTTGCTGCATCTTCAAACAATATACATGTTTCAGTATCCTGAGGTGCTCCATACAACTCAATTTGCATTACATGTATTTTTTCATGCCCCAATGTTTTAACTAATGTCTTTTTATTTTTAANTGCATTTGGATATAATTCTACAATATCACCTTCTGGGTGGGTATATCCCAAAAAATTCCCTCTAATCAATTCCGGATCATCAACTATTATTATCTTTATTCCAGAATAGTCAATTCCTCCATCTTGACAGACCATCCTGACATTTTCCATTGTCATTGGTTCTTTTAGCTTTGAAAATGCACCAACATTCTTTTTTTTACGGTATAAAGGATACAATTCCCCTCCACCGCTTGCTGTCGAATTACTCACTGCCACTGGTTTTACATTCACATTACCCTGACTCACTGCTTTCAGGGCTTTGCCATCTTTCGCCAGTGATTTTCCTGCCATTCCCATTCCTGCCACGCTTAATCCCAGAGTGATTAGGTCTGTTGCATTCTTCCAGCTGATGACTTCTCCCGTTTCCACATAGGTGGTATGGATGTTTTTCACGGTTTCCACTGCCTGGTTTCCTGATAATATCAGTGCTCCTGCGTTTCCTATGATTCTGCTTCCTGTCTTGATTCCGTCTGCTATTAGTATTGCTGTAATAGAAAACTAGGCTACCATATTTCTTTCTTGTATCTTACTCAATTTTAAATATTCTCCTTTGCTATCATTTTAAATTTTACAAAGTCCTCAAAGATAAGAAAGAACCTTTTTCTTTTAGGTAGCCTTATTTTCATAATTACTTGAGAGAATTGACTTATAATAGCAACCACTTTAATAATTTAAAATTTTTCAATTACCACTCCATGGTCATTTTGTACATATACTAAGCGTCCTTCTCTATCTGAAATTGCAAGGGAACTATATGCTTCTGGCCATATTTCCTTTACTTTAAGTGGTATTACATCCACATACCATACTGGTTCATTTGTTACATATGACTTTATATCATATAAGATATTTTTTTTGTCTATCTCATATGTTTCCTCTTTTTCCCTAATGTACATCTCTACAATTTTAATTACATCATTAATATTAAGATTTGTTTTAAAGTTTATTTCTTCTAGTTTTAGTATTTCTTGCATCTTCTTGCTTCCGTCCTCACTCTCATAATATAATTTCTTGCACCTTGTAATTCAGCTTCATTAAATAAATTACTATTTTCCATTATTCTACTATAGACATACTCCTCTCTTAATAATTTCCCTAAATTAACATAATTTTCTTGACCTATATTCAAATATTGTTCAGCATGATATCCTTCATGATATAAGTCAATAAGCCCTGTTCCCTTCCTAATATAAATACTTCCATCTGAATAATCAAAGCCTGCAGCTTTAGTATCATCTTTTAACTTTTTTCTTTTTTTATCTACAATCACATTTATACCCTTATCTTTCATTTTCTTTTTATACTTACGAATTTGACTTGTAGTTGCTTTACGTTCACCATTATTAAAAAAAGTGTTATTTACCAGACGATTATCCATAGTGTTACTGCTTGCTGTCGAATTACTCTCTGCCGCTGGTTTTACATTCACATTGCCTTTGCTGATTGCTTTTAATGCCTTTCCATCTTTCGCCAGTGACTTTCCTGCCATCCCCATTCCTGCTACGCTTAATCCCAGAGTGATTAGGTCGGTTGCATTCTTCCAGCTTATAATCTCTCCGTCTTTTACATAACTGTCATACAGATTTCCAACAGATTCTAATGTCTGGCCGCCTGACTGGATTAAGGCTCCTGCGTTTCCTATGATTCTGCTTCCTGCCTTGATTCCGTCTGCTATCTTCTCCGCATTGGCTACTCCTTTAGCTCCCCACTTGATTCCGCTTCCGATTAAGCTTCCTATCAGTGGGAATGCCGCTACTGCACTGGTGGCTGCATTGGCATAGTCTCCTTCGATTAAGTACCATACTGCATTGATTCCGTCACAGCCATCAAA
>JAAVHR010000049.1 GCA_014799595.1 Clostridiales bacterium
TTCAGAACATACTCGAGGATTTGCTTGACAAATCCGAGTTTTACAAGATTTTAGCCCTTCGCTTTGCGAATTTTTATGGGCTAAAATCTCGTATCTGTTCAGGTACTGAACAGATACATGATTTTAAAGTAACATAGGAACAATCTCTTGAAATAAGACTATATTAATTATAGAAAACATTGGTAACAGTTCAGGTAGGTCTACACACTCCGCTGTGCAGACCGTATAAGTGATTAAAACAGGAAAAGGAATTGGGCAATTTACATGCGAAACTTGCCTAATTCCGTAACAGGTCAGCTTTGGCTGGACTGTTACAAATATTGTCCGTTTTCCCCTGGGCAGAAAGGAAGCATTATGGATTTATTCAGATCATGCAGGTCGTATGCATATTCAGAAGATTATGCAGAGTATATTCTTGAAACGGGAGGAAATGCAAGAGAGATTGAAGAAATATTCCGTCCAGATTGTATGCAGATTATTAATGAAGATTTTGTTACTATTTATGAAAATATTGAAGAATCCGGTCCCATTTCTTTTAAGAAATATGGTTATGGGGGAGTGCCAAAATGTTTTGGATTATTAGATACCTCTAGTGTGGAGAATATAGGTGCTCTCCGAATACGAAGACAACCGGATTTTGACTTACTTGGAAACAATGTTTTAATAGGTTTTGTTGATACGGGGGAGTGAGTGATAATATTGTTATAGTTCAGAGAGGAGTTTTTATGGGAGAATATCAGAGAGTGACCCATTCTTTTGAACCAGTATATGATGAAAATTCAAAAATATTAATTTTGGGAAGTTTGCCTTCTATAAAATCCAGAGAGGAAGGCTTTTATTATGGACATCCCAGAAACCGTTTTTGGAAAGTATTAAGCAGGATATTGAAATGTACAGAGCCTGTAACCATAGAAGAAAAGAAAAGTATGCTGTTAATACATGGTATTGCTTTATGGGATGTAATTGCAAGCTGTGAGATTAAAGGATCTAGTGACAGTAGCATCAAAAATGTAATACCAGCAGATATTTTGGGACTTTTGAGAAAAACATTCATTAAGAAAATTTATGTAAATGGAAAAACTGCAGGGACTTTATATGAAAAGTATGTAGAACCATTAACTGCCATGCCTTGTACAGTGCTTCCGTCTACCAGCCCAGCAAATGCTGCTTATAGCTTGGAGCGTTTATTAGAAAAATGGACTGTAATTTTCTATTGATTTATAGCAGGGATAGGTATATAATAAGAAACAATTAAAGTAACTGTTCAGGTACTGAACAGTTACCAATTAAAAAAGAATTCTTCAAGGCAGGGTGTAAATCCCTACCGGCGGTAAAAGCCCGCAAGCCAAAAGGCATGATTTGGTGAAATTCCAAAGCCGACAGTATAGTCTGGATGAGAGAAGAAGTGGAGAGATATTTGTAAAATATAAGATTTTTCAGATGTTTTTTACATGGAAATAAAAAGGCCTTAGAAGTTTCTAAGGTTTTTTTTGTATAAAAGGAAGTAGAGATATGATAGAAAGAAAATATATGGAACGGGCAATGGAACTGGCAAAAAAGGGACTTGGGTATACCAATCCCAATCCTATGGTTGGAGCGGTGATTGTAAAAGATGGGAAAATCATAGGAGAAGGTTATCATGAGCGTTGTGGAGAATTACATGCGGAGAGAAATGCCATTGCACATTTAACACAAGATGCCAAAGGTGCTACGATATATGTAACTTTAGAGCCTTGTTGCCATTATGGAAAGACACCGCCTTGTACCGAGGCAATTATTGAGAAGAAAATTAGCAGGGTGGTGATTGGCTCCAGAGATCCGAATCCTTTAGTGGCAGGTAAAGGGGTAAAACAACTTCGAGATGCAGGTATTGAAGTGATAGAGGATTTTTGCAGGGCAGAATGTGATGCCATGAATGAGGTGTTTTTTCATTATATTACCACCAAACAACCTTATGTAGTGATGAAATATGCTATGACAGCAGATGGAAAGATTGCTACCAAAACAGGAGATTCTAAGTGGATTACAGGAGAAAAGGCAAGAGAACATGTACAATACCTTCGTCATCGCTATATGGGCATTATGGTGGGAATTGGAACCTTACTTGCAGACAATCCCATGTTAAACTGCCGTATACCAAATGGAAGAAATCCCATCCGGATTATTTGTGATAGTAATCTCAGAATTCCAATAGATTGCCAGATTGTGGAGACAGCAAAGGAGATTCCTACAATTGTGGCTGTTAAAAAACAGGAATTTACAAAAGAGCAGAAAGAAAAAAAAGAACAGCTTATTAAGAAACAGGTTGAGATAATTGAAGTTCCAGAGAAAGAAAAAGAGATTAATTTAACAAAACTCATGAAGATTCTTGGGGAAAAAGGAATAGATAGTATACTTCTTGAAGGTGGTGGGATTCTAAATGATACAGCATTGAGAGAAGAACTAGTCAAAAAAGTATATGTTTATATGGCTCCAAAGATGTTTGGAGGAAGCCAGTCAAAAACACCAGTGGAAGGAGAAGGAGTTTCTTTGGCAAAGGAGGCATATTCTTTTTCCATAGAACAGATTCAAAAAATAGGGGAAGATATAGTTATAGAGATGAAAAATGAGGATAATAGTAAAAATCTTTAGGGAGAGGAGGTAAATATGTTTACAGGAATTGTAGAAGAAGTGGGCAAAATAGCAAGAATTGAAAAGAATGGCGTAACTGGGAAACTTTCCATTATTGCAGATACAGTATTAGAAGGAACAAAAATTGGCGATAGTATTGCCGTTAATGGTGTTTGTCTAACAGTTACCAGCTTGAAAGGAGATAGTTTTACAGCAGATGTCATGGGAGAGACTTTTCGCAGAAGCAGTTTAGGAGATTTACAGGTGGGCAGTGTTGTGAATCTGGAACGTGCTATGCCTGCAGATGGAAGATTTGGCGGACATATTGTATCTGGACATATTGATGGAATGGGTGAAATTATTTCGATAGAACCAGAAGGAACAGCAGTCTGGTATACTTTGTCAGCACCAACGGAAATTTTACAGGGAATTGTAGAAAAAGGCTCCATTGCTATAGATGGTATTAGTCTTACTGTAGCCAGAATTACAGCAAAGGATTTTGCAGTTTCGATTATCCCACATACAGGAGGAAATACTATACTATCTCATAAAAAAGCAGGAGACAAAGTGAATTTGGAGAATGACATAATAGGAAAATATGTTCAAAAATTTTTACAGCCACAACAGGAACAGAAAGAAAGTCATATTACAGAGGATTTTCTCCAAGGATATGGATTTTTGTAACAGTTCAGATATGCAAAATATTAATAAATTACCTGAACTGATACAGATTTTAATTACAATAACATTAGAAAGGAGTGTTTTCGTGAATGGAATACACATATAACACGGTGGAGGAAGCACTGGAAGATCTAAAGAATGGCAAAATTATTTTAGTTACAGATGATCCAGATAGAGAAAATGAAGGAGACATGATTTGTGCTGCTGAGTTTGCCACACCAGAAAATGTAAATTTTATGGCAAGATTGGCAAAAGGATTAATTTGTATGCCTATGTCTAAAAAATTGGCAGATAAGCTTGGTCTGGCACAAATGGTCACACACAATACAGATAATCATGAGACTGCCTTTACCGTATCAATTGATCATGTGGATACAACTACAGGTATTTCCGCTGTGGAGCGTTCCCTTACTGCTATGAAGTGTGTGGAGGAAGATGCAAAACCAGAAGATTTCCGTCATCCGGGACACATGTTCCCGTTGGTGGCAAGACATGGTGGAGTGTTGACCAGAAATGGACATACAGAAGCAACCGTAGATTTATGCCGTTTGGCAGGATTAAAAGAGTGTGGGCTTTGTTGTGAGATTATGGATGAGGATGGAACCATGATGCAGACACCAAAGATTTGGGAGCTTGCTAAGGAATATGGGCTAAAGTTTATTACAATTAAGGCTTTGCAGGATTATTGCCGTATACATGAAAAACATGTGGTAAAAGAAGCAGAAGTAAAAATGCCTACAAAATACGGTGATTTTAAGATGTTTGGATATGTCAATGATATAACAGGAGAACATCATGTAGCATTAGTAAAAGGAAATATTAGCGATGGTGAGGATGTGTTATGCCGTGTGCATTCGGAATGTCTGACAGGTGATGTATTTGGATCTAACCGTTGTGACTGTGGAGAACAGTTAGTATCTGCCATGAAATGTATTGAAGANNANGGCAGAGGNNTNNTGCTNTATATGCGNCAGGANGGNAGAGGAATNGGNCTNATNAATAAANTNAANGCNTANGAANTNCAGGAGCAGGGATATGATACGGTAGATGCCAATATCAAACTTGGTTTTGCACCAGATCTTCGTGAATATTGGGTAGGAGCACAAATACTGAGAGACTTGGGTGTAAAATCCCTGCAGTTGCTAACCAATAATCCAACCAAGATATATGGTTTGGATGGATTTGGTCTTAAGGTAACAAAGAGAGTGCCGATTGAAATTGAACCTAAAGATACCAACGTANANNANNTGAAANTAAAAAAAGAACGTATGGGACATGTATTCAAGGATATTGAATTGTAATAGGCATTTGCGAAACTCAATTTACTTATAGAGTTTTTGTGCAANGTTNACATATCAACGCAAGGCACGTTTTCACTGCTCTCAACCGTAACGGTACATAAGGTGCTAAAAAACAGCACCTAAGTACCGACGGTCTCGAAAGCACCTTGCTTTTGATATGTAAATCTGCACAAAATAATTTAAGTTAATGGGAGTTTCGCAATTACCTATTGAATTGTAAAAGAAAAGGAGAATGAACATGGGAATTAAAGTAGTAGAAGGAAAATTAGTAGCAAAAGAAGGTATGAAAGTAGGAATAGTTGCAGCACGTTTTAATGAATTTATTGTAAGTAAACTTTTGAGTGGTGCAGTAGATGGTTTAGTAAGACATGGTGTAGAAGAAGAAAATATTACGGCAGCATGGGTGCCAGGAGCATTTGAAATTCCGGTAATGGCAAAGAAAATGGCAGAGTCTGGAAAGTTTGATGCTGTTATTTGTGTAGGAACGGTAATCCGTGGTGCAACCAGTCATTATGATTACGTATGTAATGAAGTATCTAAGGGAATTGCACAGGTAGGAATGAACACTGGAATTCCTGTTCTATTTGGTATTGTAACAACAGAAAATATTGAGCAGGCAATTGAGCGTGCTGGAACAAAAGCAGGAAATAAGGGATACGATTGTGCACTTTCTGCTATTGAAATGGTGAATTTAGTAAGCCAGTTTTAACTATTCAGGTAGAAACACGCATTTATTGCGTGTTTTGTATGAAAAATGAAAGTTAATTGCTACGTGCTACGCACTCCCGCAATCACCAACTGTATTCGTATTTCGTGCTGTCGCCCTACATACTCATACAGTTTAGCCAGCCAAATGGCTATATTTCTTTGCAAGCAAGCTTGCATGAAATATAGCCGTTTGTCAGGACTTTCATAGTAAATTATCGTAACAGTTCAGCATACTACCGAAAAAATACAATAAAATAGTAAAAGAACCCAACATAGGAAGTGGTACGGATTGCAGTATCAGGTTGCCATATATCTTCGGTTGAGCAGAGAGGATAAAGAAGCATTTACAGATTATCAAAAAGAAAGCAATAGTATTTCTTCTCAAAGAACATTGATTGAAAATTTTATCAATAAACAAGAAGATATGGTTATTTATAATACTTATGTAGATGATGGCTGGTCGGGAGTTCATTTTAACAGACCAGGATTTCTTTCTATGATGAAAGATATTGAAGAAGGTGTGGTAAACTGTGTTATTGTAAAGGATTTATCCAGATTGGGACGAGACTATATAGAAGTCGGAAGGTTAATTCAAAAGACCTTTCCGGCTTTTTTTGTACGGTTTATTGCCATCAATGATAACTTTGATTCCGTGAATGCGGATTTTAGTAAAAGAGATCTTATGATTCCTGTAAAAAATTTTATGAATGACTTTTATTGCAGGGATATTTCTAAAAAGGTAAGGAGCTGCCAAAAAATCAAAAGGGAAAAAGGTGAGTTTATCGGAGCTTTTCCAGTGTATGGTTATAAAAGAGATGCAGATAACCGCCATCATCTTGTAGTAGATGAAGAAGCAGCTTGCATAGTAAAAAAAATATTTCAGTGGAAAATAGAAGGATATAGTCCAAAGGCAATAGCAGATAAGTTAAGTGAAGCAGGGGTGTTATCACCTTATGCTTATAAAAAATCCAAGGGGGAACATTATTTTTCGGGATTTGTGAGGGAAGAAAATACCCAATGGTCTCAGGTGACCGTCCGGAGAATTTTGCAGGATGAAACTTATCTTGGTACATTAGTGCAGGGTAAAACAGGTAAATTAAATTTTAAAATGAAGAAAACACAGAAAAAAGAAAAAGAAGAGTGGGTCCGGGTTTTGGGTATGCATGAACCATTAATAAAAAAAGAAGACTTTGAATTGGTCGAAAGGCTTCTTATGGCAGACTGCAGGGCATCTAACAAAGAGAAACCATCTTATAAATTTGCAGGATTCTTATACTGTGGAGATTGCAGGGAACAAATGCACCGGAGAATAAACCATAATAAGACAGGGGATAGAATTTATTACATTTGTGGAACCTATAACAGAGGGAAGGGATGCAGCCGTCATAGTATAGCAGAGGAAGTACTGGAACAAAAGATATTGGAACAGATGAGGACAATTCAGGCAGAAAAAGTAGATAGAAAGTTGTTGGCTACAGTTGTAGAAAAAATATATGTCTATCAAAAAAATAAAGTAGAGATAATTTTCGCAATAACTCATCGTTCTGGTAAAACAGAAAGGACATTGTAACTGTTCATGATTCTGAACAGTTACAGGACATTATCATGAATAAGACCAAACGTTAGTGTGCTAACACATTAGAAAGGGTGATTTTTTGGCTAGAAATTCAAGAAAGAAATTCGGAAGAATAACAAATGAAGGAATAGAACAGCAAAAGAAGTATCAAGTTGGAATTTATGCCCGGTTATCGGTAAAAGGAGATGAACGGAAAGAGGAGTCTATTGATAACCAGATTGCTATTTGTAAAGAGTACATAGACAATAATCCTGATATGATGTGGATAGATTCCTACATTGACCTCGGAAAAAGTGGTATGAATTTTCACAGAAAAGGATTTGAAAAAATGATTGCAGAAGCGAAAGAGGGAAGAATTAATTGTATTATCGTTAAGGATTTATCCAGAATAGGAAGAAATCATCTGGAGACAGGATATTATGTGGAGAAGGTTTTACCCCAATATCATATCCGGGTTCTTGCGGTGAATGACTCTTTTGATAGTTTCCAAAGGGGAGAAAATGAAGAGTTATTTTCTTTGAAAAACCTGGTAAATGAAATGTATGCGAGGGATATCTCAAGAAAGGTAGCATCTGTAAAGCAACAACAATGGAAAAAAGGGGAATACACAGGAGGCATTCCACCATACGGATATCAAATCGTAAAGAACGAAGTAGGGAGGAAACTGGAAATAGAAGAGGANACAGCNGAAGTAGTAAGGGACATATATGAGTGGTATCTNGAGGGAATAGNNATAAAAGATATTATAAAAATATTGTATCAAAAAAAAATTAATCCGCCAAGAGAATATCGAAAAACTGGAAAAGTAAAAGAAATGAAGACATATGATGCAAAGTATTGGTCTGTAACAGGAATAAAACATATTTTAACGAATCCGGTTTATCTTGGATGCATGGTGAAAGCAAAGAAACAGCGAGAAGTATATAAAATTTATTCTGATAGGGAATCGAAAGCTTCAGGAGATTTCATACAAAAGAATACACATCCGCCAATAATATGTAAAAAAAAGTTTTTTGAAATAGCTAAAAAAAAATAAAGGTGTTAGAAGATGTATAGGATTGGAATTTATTTGCGAATTTCAAAAGAAGATTTTAATGAAGGGGAGAGCCAGAGTCTTTCTGGGCAAAGAAAGTTATTGCAGGCGTTTATTCAAAAAGAGCAGGTTAGTCTTTCTGATAAAATACAGATAATAGAATTTTCGGATGATGGATATAGTGGGGTAAATGAGGAACGCCCCGCATTAAAAAGGCTGCTTAGTTTGGTGAAAGAGGAAAAGATAGATTGTATTCTGGTGAAAGATTTTTCACGACTGGCAAGAGATTATTTATTGTTAGGGGAGTATATGGAGATATTGTTTCCTATCCATAAAGTCCGGTTTATTTCTGTAAATGATGGATATGACAGCCAACAATATCCAGAACATATTCCTGGAATGGATATGCAGTTCCGTGGATTATGCTACGATTTGTATAGTAAGGATATTTCCCATAAAGTAAAAAGTGCATTAAGAGCAAAAAAAAAGGCAGGGATTTATGTAAGTGCAAATACGCCTTTCGGATATGAAAAAAGTTCTTATGACAGACATACAATCAAAATAAAAGAAGAAGAGGCAGAGGTGGTGAGAAAAATATTTCAATTAGCAGGAGAAGGGTATGGGGTTACAGAAATTGCAAGGAAGCTAAGGAAAATGCAGATAAAAACGCCAAAAGAATTCCGGGAGGGCAAAAGCAATAAGAAAAAGTATTATTGGCATCCGGCTACAGTATGGCGTATTTTGAAAAACAGAGTGTATATGGGGGAATTGGTTCAGGGAAAATATGAAAAAGAATATGTTGGAGGACGAAACAGGAAAACTTTACCAAAGCAGTGGATGATTCAAAAGAACCATCATGAAAAAATTGTGACAGAAGAATTGTTTGATAAAGTACAAAATTTACTATGAAAGTCCTGACAAACGGCTATATTTCGTGCAAGCTTGCTTGTAAAGAAATATAGCCATTTGGCTGGCTAAACTGTATGA
>JAAVHR010000050.1 GCA_014799595.1 Clostridiales bacterium
TATATTTCGTGCAAGCTTGCTTGCAAAGAAATATAGACATTTGGCTGGCTAAACTGTATGAGTATGTAGGGCGACAGCTCGGAATACGAATACAGTTGGTGATTGCGGGAGTGCGAAGCACGTAGCAATCAACTTTCATTCTTCTTACAAAACACGCAGTAAATGCGTGTTTCTACCTGAATAGTTGCTCATATTCTTCAATAAGATACTGGCATGCCTCACATTCATTATTACAAGGAATAGATGCACATTTCCCTATGTCTATCCACTTTTTAAAATTATGTAATCCATCTTCTGCAATAATATTAACATAGGAATTTCCATTAATTTTCTCTAATACTTCCTTTATGCTCTCAATTTTTATATTGCCAATTCTTAGTTTCTCCGGCGGATTAAAACAAGCACAGGTACTCACACTTCCATCTGCCTTTACAAGCATTCTAGGCAAAACATACTTACCGATTGTAGGTTCAAAGCATCTGACTGGTCCCTCCATATATTTTGCTACATTTCTTCCAGCAACACTACTGGCATTTTTTTGTATAGATTTACTATTTCTATAAAAATTTTCTGTCAAAAACACCCGGTTTTCTGGAAAACTTCCAAATAATTTATGATATACACTTAAAAATTCCTCAATTTTGCTTTTACTTCCATATTCAGACAGACTGGAAATACATAAAGTTAATTCTGTCTTTGAAAAATTCTGAATTGCATAATGAAATATGTTACAGGTATGCTCCATTGGTGTAACCTGCTCACCAACTGAAATCATGAGGCATGGTACAAAAAATGAATTTTCTAATATCCCTGCTTCTACCAAAGCATCAAAGCACTGCTGTGGCTGTTCTCCCCAAAATCCATTGCTTGTTATTTTGCAAACATCTACTTTCCCTTTTGATGCCTGTATCATCTTAAGCATATTAGGAAATTCTATAAATGGTTCACCACCAGTAATGGAATATGATGGTATGCCATTATCATACAACTGATTTACGAAATCAATTAGTTCCTTATCTGTGTATTTGATTCCACCTAACCCATTTGCTGCCATCCCGCAATGAGGACAAGACTGGTTACAACAATTGGTAATCTCTATTTCAGAATTTAATGGTCTATATTTCCATTGTGCATTCATTTTTTTCTTCTGCAAATTTTCTATTTGCTCATAAAAATCTGCACACTTTACTGAATATTTCCCAACAAATGGTCGCACTTTCATAAAAAGTCTGTCATTGGAGTTGATAAAATTTGTTTGATACATTCTTTCCCTGCCTTGTTTTGGTTATTTTCTGTTACCGTACACTGTAGTGTGAACAATAACACTTGATAGCTGTTTTTATAGTACTACAAAACCTTAGATTTTTCAACGATTTGTGACTTTATTATGATACCTTTCTGTACAAGAAAAAGAATAAAAAAATTCACCCAAAATTCAAACCACCTAAAACAGTTATATAGATATATCTGTTAGTGTCAGGAAAATATTTATTGCTAACTGAATATTGCAGAACACCTATTATAACTGTTATAATGAAAGAAACTCAGTAACTATTCAGGTAGAAACTCTCATTTACTGCGTGTTTATGTAGCAAAATGTAAATTTAATCGTAACTGTTCAGGTACTGAACAGTTACATTTAATCATTACTATTCAAATTTAAATAGGATGGATTTGTATATTCTGGCACTTTATGAATGAACCCAGCTGAACTCTTACAAAAATTGGAGGGGCAAAGAGCAGATATAGAAAAAAGGGAGGAATACTGCATGAAAGAAACCATTTCCATTGGAATTCAGGATTTTGAAAAAATACGCAACAATCATTGTTTTTATATAGATAAAACCCATTTCATAAAAGAATGGTGGGACTCCAAAGATGATGTCACTCTAATTGCCCGTCCCAGACGTTTTGGCAAAACACTGAACATGAGTATGCTGGAATGTTTCTTTTCCAACCGTTATGAGGAACGGAGTGATTTATTTGAAAGGCTTGCTGTATGGGAAGATAAGGAATACAAGAAGCTACAGGGAACATATCCGGTTATTGCACTCACCTTTGCCAATGTGAAAGAAACAAATTTTACAAATGTCAAAAAACGACTCTGCCAGATTATTGCAGACTTATATACAAAACATCGGTTTCTAATTGAATGTAACCAGATAGACGAAATAGAGAAAGACTATATCCGTAGAGTCATCCAATACCAGTCTCAAATACCAGATGACATAGCAACCATGGCAATCCATAAATTATCAGATTTTTTATCTCGTTATTATAATAAAAAAGTTATTATACTCTTAGATGAATATGACACACCAATGCAGGAGGCATACATGAACGGTTTCTGGGATGAATTGGTATCTTTTATCCGTACTATGTTTAATGCTACTTTTAAGACAAATCCTTATCTGGAACGTGCTATTATGACAGGCATTACCAGAGTAAGTAAGGAATCTATTTTTTCAGATTTGAATAATTTAAAAGTAGTCACTACTACTTCCGAAGAATATGCTACTTCTTTTGGTTTTACAGAAGAGGAAGTATTTATTGCCCTTGACCAGTTTAATCTTAGTAAAGAGAAAGAAGAAGTAAAACATTGGTACAATGGCTTTACTTTTGGTGACAAATCAGATATTTATAATCCATGGTCTATTATCAATTATCTAGATACAAATAAATTCCAGCCTTACTGGGCAAATACCAGTTCTAACAGCTTAGTTGGAAAACTAATCCAAGAAGGCAGTATCCATGTAAAAAAGACTATGGAAGATTTGCTTGCAGGTAAAGCACTAATTACAGAAATCGATGAACAGATTGTATTCAGCCAGCTAAAACACAGTCAGTCTGCTATATGGAGCCTTCTTCTCGCCAGTGGTTACTTAAGAGTCAACCACTTTACTCTGGATCAAACATGGAACCGCTATTCCTATGAATTGGTTTTGACAAACAAAGAAGTGCTTTTTATGTTCCAAAATATGATTAAAGGCTGGTTTTGTGACCGTACAGAAGATTATAACGAATTTCTTAAGATGCTGATAGATGATGATATTGAAGCAATGAATTATTATATAAACGAGATATCCTTGCAAATGTTCAGCTTCTTTGACACTGGTACACAGCCTTCCCAACGAAGCCACCCAGAAAAATTTTACCATGGTTTTGTCCTTGGTCTTATGGTAGATCTACGTAACCGTTATGTAATTACTTCCAATAGAGAAAGTGGCTTTGGACGTTATGATATTATGTTGGAACCTCTTCATATAGAAGATGATGCCATAATCATTGAATTCAAAGTATTTAATCCACAAAAAGAACAATCTCTCTCTGATACTCTCTCCTCTGCCCTAAAGCAGATTGAAGAAAAACAGTATGAAGAAACATTGATTGCAAAGGGAATCCCAAAAGAGAAAATTCGGAAATATGGATTTGCTTTTGAGGGAAAGACAGTGTTGATTGGATGACAAAAAGCTGTAAGAATAGATTATATATTCTTACAGCTTCTTCCTTCTGTTGTGCTGTTACCTCAAACTCCCCAAATTTCAGATTTTTAATTCCAGTTGTATTTTTATCCGCAATTTCACCTATAGTATTCTCATATTCCCTCTGCACATCTGAATTCTCCATTATAACAGACTGCAATTTTACACTTGAAAAGTTGTTTTTTTCTCCTGCATTTTCCCAGAGAGTTTTAAAATCTGTTTTTGCTGTTTCCATAACTTTTCATACCACAGACATNGGAATTTTTTTCAATTTTTCATAAATCAACATTTTTTTGTCATAAGTGTAATTGGATTCTTTTTTACATATCGCATAGCTGGATAGTTTTACTATTCTATTCCTTAAGCATTTTCAAATAGTTATCCAAACGATTATTTACATAGCTTGCAAATAACTTCTCCATTGTAGATAAATCATTGCTTACATAATAATCATCAAAAGCATTATAATATGTTACACGATCTGTAAATTTAACATCAATAGGCGGATATCCTGCTTTCATCAATTCCAGATTGACAAGCAGTCGCCCTGTTCTGCCATTTCCGTCAGCTGATGTCAAGTATAGGACAAAACTTTATTCAACATTTTCAAGTCTTTAATTCTTTAAGAATTCTCNGTATTTGTCTTTCTGAAACCCCAAGTTCCAGAGAAAGGCTCTTAGCAGAATGCTTTTCATTTTGTCGCAATAATGCAAGTAACTTTCTCTCTGTACTATCATTGTCTTGNCTCATTNTCTATCAACTCAAANAGAGCCAGATTTTTATATGGATTAGTTTTTGCNAGTCCTATTTTGGTAATTTGCCCTGAAAATGTGCCGAACTGATGCTGTAACACTTGAAATGCTTCCAGCATCTCTTTATTTGTCAATTTCTTTCCAATTGTTGTATGAGGCATCCAGCAAAANGGCNGATAGCAGGAACTAATTGAAATATTCTCAACCTGTGTAATACAGTTATAGACATTCAATGACAATGTATGTAAATATTGATTCAATACNGNANTGAAATAAATCACATGGGGAAAAAATGTACCTACCGAAACCCATTGCACGATTCCAGATTTTAATTTGGTTATTTTTTGTTCTAAAAGTCCAATCACCTGTTCTTCNTGTTTTGTATGAAAAGCTGAGATAGTAATATGNGGTGGCACACAATTATCAATCATAAAGGTATTGCCTGTTTTTTTAGCCACTTGGTCAATATATTGTTGTATTTTAAAAGTTGTAGCCTCATCAAAATAAGCAGAAATCAGGTACATTTTTTCATACTCCTATCCTTATTGTTTTATCATTACACCCCTTAAAAAACTACCACAAGAAGCATTTTAAACTTTTCTTTACCATAAACAGCATGAGGATGTTTTGCCGGCATCACTATGGATTGTCCTTCTTTTAGTTCATACTGTACACCATCAATAGTGATTCTTCCTACTCCGTCCAGACAAGTTACAAATGCATCCCCTCCCGATTCGTGAGTACTAATTTCCTCGTCCTTATCAAAAGCAAACAATGTAACACTTACTGCATCATTTTGAACTAGTGTTTTGCTNACCACCTGTCCCTCTTGATATGCCACTTGCTCCTTTAGGGTAAGAACCTTTGCTTTATCCATATTTTTCATTTTGCCTTCCATATCATTTAACCTCACTTTATATTTATTCATTGTAGTACCATTTAATATACCATAAATTTCCGTAATTTACTATATATCCATTTTTGTATCGTTCACCCTTTGTAACAGTTCAGGTAGGTCTGCACACTCCGCTGTGCAGACCGTAAAAAAGACTAAAACAGGATTGGAATTGGGCAATTTACATGCGAAGCTTGCCCAATTCCGTAACAGGTCAGCCTCCGGGCTGAACTGTTACCACCCTTTTACTCCACCAGATATAATTTACCCGAATATGGCGGCAAATCTATAACAGCCTTTCCATTTTCCAATTCTACTACATCACCAGCCTGCTCCTGTCCATTCCCTCCATAGCAAGCCATATCGGTGGATAACATAAGTTTTAATTGAGTCCCCTTATCCATAGATAAAGTTACATTTTTCTGTTCTTTATCAGAAAGATTTAAAGCAACAATACAGGTCTGTTTTTTATCTGTTCTTTCATAAATATAAACCACCTGCTCTTCCTGATGGCAATCCAGCCAGCGGAAACCTTCCTGTTTATAATCAAGGGCATAAAGTGCNGGATTGTTCAGATAGATATGATTCAAGTCTTTCATATAATTATGAAATGCATCATGTAATGGGTATTTTAAAATATCCCANTCTAACTCTCTTTTTTCATCCCATTCCCGAAACATTGCCAGCTCATTTCCCATAAAGTTCAACTTTTTGCCCGGATGGGTAAACATATACAAATATAATGCTCTTGCCTGTGGAAATTTATCCTCATAATCTCCATTCATTTTCTGGGCAATAGTTGCTTTTCCATGAACTACTTCATCATGGGAAAATGGAAGTAGAAAACTTTCATCATAATAATACATCATAGAAAAAGTCAGTTTATGATAATCCTTAGTCCTATACTGTGCAGCGGTTTTAAAGTATTCTAAAGTATCATTCATCCAGCCCATATCCCACTTATAATCAAAGCCAAGTCCCCCATCTTCAACTCTTTTTGTCACACTCGCATAAGCACTGGAATCCTCTGCTGCTAAAATAACAGCAGGATAGGTATTCTTAATATGCTGGTTCATGTTTTTGACAAATTCTGTAGCATTTACATTTACACCTCTTTGGGGATTTCCCTGCCAATAAATAATGTTATTTATAGCATCCATACGAAGTCCATCAAAATGGTATTCCTCCAGCCAGTAACAGGCATTGGACTGTAAGAAACTTTGTACCTCTCCTCGGGAATGATTAAAGTTTTTACTTCCCCACTCACTTTGCCCCACATCTGAATTAGGATATTCATAAAGTTGGGTGCCATCAAAATCTGTCAATGCATAATCATCTACTGCAAAATGTACTGGTACAAAATCCAGTATCACCCCAATATCATTTTGGTGGCAGGTATCTATAAATTTCTTCAAATCATTCATAGTTCCATAACGGGATGTGGGACTATAAAATCCAGTACACTGGTATCCCCATGAATTATCGCAAGGATGTTCACTAATTGGCATAATTTCCACATAATTGTAGCCATACTCCTTCAAATAAGGTATTAGTTTTTGGGCTACTTCCCCGTATGTAAACCATCCATTTTCGTCTTCCTTATTTTCCATCCATGAACCAATATGCATCTCATAAATATTAAGAGGTTTATCTTTACAATTTGTTCTTTTGGACATCCATTTTTCATCTTTAAATCTATAACTATACAAATCTCTTACAATAGATGCATTGTGTGGGCGGAGTTCCATGCCGTAGCCGTAAGGATCTGCATGATCTACGCATCTTCCATTGCTGCCATAGATGCGGTATTTATACTGCATCCCTTCCTTCACTCCTAGAACTTCTATCTCCCAAAATTGTCCATTATACACTCTTGTCATATCACTTTCTGTCCAGCCATTGCACTCACTAATTAGGCAAACCCTTTGGGCTGCTGGTGCAAAAACACGAAAAACTGCTTTATCACCTTGCAAATGACAGCCTAAATATTTATATGCATCGAAAATCTTTCCTGTATAAAATCCATAATAATCCATAGTATCTTCTCCTTATCTTCATAAAAATTTTAGTTAATTGACTAGTATCGTTTATTTCTGTTATACTTATAGAAATCAATACTTTCCTTATTTGATGATGCAATCCCTTGTTGGGAGTTGCCATGTCTCTTTAGGGTTATACTAAAAAATTTTTGGCTATTATACAACCAACAATTTTAGAAAGGAGTCGTTTATTTGACACATTTGCAAAATTGTCGGATTACTGTAACTGTTCATGGTTCTGAACAGTTACGGATTACTTAATAATCCGAGAGTATTGACATGTTTCATTTAAACCAATTTACTATGGATTTAAGAGTACAAAGAACAAGAACAAATATAATAAATGCCTTTCTGGAATTACGTTCCAAGAAAGCACTGGAAAAAATAACGATTAAAGAACTGGCACAACTTGCAAATATTAATAAAGCGACTTTTTACACCCACTATTCCGATATTTATGATTTGTCTGAACAGGTAGAGCTTGAAATTATCTCTTCTATTCTCTGTGATGTGAACCATCCGGAATACCTTATTGAAAATCCAAAAGAGGGAATTAAAGTACTAGGTAATGCTATGATTGCAAGAAATCCAATTCTCTCGGTTTTATATGCAGGCAACCGTCACTCCCGCTTAATCGATCAATTGGAAGTTCTATTGAAAGAAATGATTTATGAAAATTTTCCTGAATACAAAGATAATCTGCGTGCAGATATTTTTCTTACAATATTGATACAAGGTACTTTTCATGCGTATGAACAACATAAAGAAAAAGATCCCCAGGAAGTACTGGAAATTATTTCCAGTATTAACGAGAATCTTATACATAGTATTTAATGATGAATTATTTCATGCTTAATAGGTCAATTGACGATGATTGCGACAGGTGAGGTTAACATATTGTAACAGTTCAGTCATGTCATTCATATTTTGCCAGAATATACAACATGACTAAAAGTATTATGTAGTCATCTGCATCTAGTGTCAGACCATAGATTTTATCTATATCTCCAGATTTTGCAGATAAGAATAAAATTGATTTAAAATACCTTTGGCTTCATGGTGAATACAAAAGCAGAGGGGAGATTTAGAAGTACTAGTTTTATATTCTCAAGATGAAACCATTCTTGAAAAAATTTCTTTTTTAATAAGGTATACTGAAAGGTAATAAATTTCCCATTTTCTCCTAAAATCCTGCTAGTTGTTGTAAGAATTTCCTTTGAGATATTCTGGGGTAAGGAGGCAAATGGTAATCCAGAAACAATATACTCTGCAGATGGTATCTGATGTTTCCTTAGATATTCTTCTGCTCTTTGTGCCTCACCATGTATAATATAAACCCCATCATGTTTTCCAAATTTTTCCTGTAACATATCATAAAAATTTTTATTTTGTTCAATCACCAAAAGCTTGGTTTCTTTGTTCTTTTTCTCTATTAGTTCCCTTGTAAATACTCCTGTTCCCGCCCCATATTCTATAATACAATTACAGTTAGAAAAATCAATAGGCTCTGTCATCTTTTTTGCTAAATTTTTGCTGCTTGGTGCCACTGCTCCCACTGTTTTCATATCTTTTAAGTATTCAAATAAAAATTTCATCAATCCAAACCTCCTTATTACACATACATTCTAACAACTAAGTATTATCTTAATACAAAGAAAAAAGGAAAATTCTTATTATTTTCAGAAGAAATTTCCTTTTTACTAATATACGATTCTTGTAACCATTTCAAATTGGAACAGTTACTTTCTCTTATGTTTAAAGGTTAACATAACAATAATATTAATGCCATCCCAAATAGGGCATAAGCAACTCTCCATTTCATAGAATCACGTCCTTTCCTTCTTCCATTTCCTTTTTTATTATAGCAAAAAAAGCAAAAGAAATTCTTATATAATTTCTTAAAAATTTCTTACTATTTTCTTACACTGTTACGTATTTGTAGTATCTACAAATGAACATAAAAAAAATATTCTGCCTTTGTGGAAAAGGTAAAGGAATATAAAGAAAATGCCACTTAGGAGTTGGTTATCGTTCAACCTTCTATGTCATCTTGTTAACTTATAAATGCCCAGAGCCGGAATCGAACCAGCGACACGGGGATTTTCAGTCCCCTGCTCTACCGACTGAGCTATCTGGGCATGTGCCACAATTTGGCAACAAACTTATTCTATTGGATTTTTCTTAGTATGTCAAGAAGTTTTTTCAATTTGTTTTAATCTTCTTTTATCCGAATACATTCTTTCATCTGCCTCCGCAATGGCTTTATTGACTTCAGATGCCTTTGCCGTTCTGCAAATAGAGAATCCTTGTGCAATTTGAAGAATTGCTGGAAGGTTATCTTCTTTATTTAACTCATCTATAGCATGATAAAATTCCTTTGTTGCCTCCTGATAACAGCTGTCTAAATTCTCTCCCTCCAGCAATACACAAAATTCATCTCCACCGATACGGAATACCTTTCCCTGCTTTCCATAGGTATTTTGAATAATACTAGCAGCACTACAAATTAATCTGTCTCCTTGGTCATGTCCTTTCTGGTCATTTACCTGTTTCAAATCATTAATATCCAGAAAAACAATTCCTAATGATAAGTTTTCCGATTGTTGCTCTAATTTCTCCAGTTTCTCTAAATATGCCGTCCGGTTTCCTACGCCAGTAAGACCATCTGAATATGCCAGATTCTTCACAAAATTATATTTCAACCCTTGTTCCATCAAACGATAAGTCTGTACCTGGCTACTAATGCCCAAAAAAATAATAAAAAATAACATTCCAACCCTTAAAAATTGGGCACGATCCATGGTATCTACTTGTGTATAATTGGTTGCGGAAACAAAAGTAGTTACAATAAGTGCCAAAATTCCCAATAATTGCAGGGCAACCTGCTTATCTAGCTTATTTGTCTTAATAAATTGATAGCAGAAATAAATGGTACAAGCAAATAATAATACAACATTGGTAAATGTACAAATCCATGCGCCTTTTAACAAGTGATGTAAATCGATTTTACCACTAAATTGCATAACTACACATAATAGAATATATCCACACTGCAAATATGCATAAATTCTCACAAGCGTTCTCTCAAGCAGATTATAATAATAATCTAAATATAGAATCAACGGAAGATTATCCACAATCATCACCATATTATCAAGAAGTTGTACAATTCTCACATCATCCATATATAACTGTAAAACATTGGTTTCTAGCAAACTCCAACATCCAACCAATACAGCATACAAACCCAAATAAATAATCCCTTTATTCTTATTTTTCCTCTGAAAAACAGGAACCATTTGCATAAAAATCATCACTATTCCAATTAATATTACTAGAATACTAAGAAATACTGCCATCAATTTAACAGAAACAATACTATGTATAATATCTGCTTCATCACCTAAGTGTATATAATCTACTGTTATTGCATTTGTATCATAAACCATATACACCTGTAATTCCAGACATTTTCCCCCATATCTTCGTTCAATGTCTATCCGATTCCAAATATTCCCTGGAGAACGGTTATAATAAGGAGATTCGTATACTTTTGTCTCATAAATCTGCTGCCCTTCTACCAGTACTTTTGTATAAACATCCTTGGAACGATACACAAGAGTCTGTTTATCTTCTAAATCAGGAATCTGATAATACAAGGATAACACACCTTTTTTCTCATCCATATAGGAACCAAGACTTGTAAAATCTATGTTCTCTGTCCCCTGTTTTGTCAAATGCCAGTATTTCTCAATATTTTCAAAGTCATAATCTTTTTTAATGTTATTTGTATTCTTCCCAAAGTAAATGAAAACAATAAGCAGAATCATTCCTATTAATCCGAGAAAATACATTCCTTTGATTAGTTTATTTCCATGCCTATATTTCCTTCTCATTTGTCTGAAAGCTCCTTCTTGCAAAACTTTGATTTCTTATACAGTATAACAGCATTTTACAAATTTTCCCACGTCCTATATTGCCTTATACCACTTTCCTTGTGCTGTCAAATTTTTATCTGACCACCCATTGGTCTTTTTACAATTTGACCGGATCAAAGCACTACTTTCATCCTTATTGGAAAGATTCCATATACAAAATCCTACTTTATTATTTCGCAAAAATTTAATCCAACGGTTTGCCTCTTTTTTATTCACACTGCCATTTCCTGAAGCATCTGTAATTCCAAATTCTGTCACCAAAATTGGTAACTTTGCTTTTAGGGCTTCTTTGGCTTTTTTACGCAAATCTTCCTTGTGAGTTCCACTATAAAAGTGCAGACTGTATACCAGATTCTTATATTTTTTTATTGGACTTTTTGCTGCTACATCTACATCCTGACTCCAAGTTGGTGTTCCAACTACAATCACTGCCTTTGGACTATTTTTTCGGATTATTGGAATTATCTTTTTCGCATAACTTTTTATTTGTTTCCAAGTAGTACCACTATTTGGCTCATTACAGATTTCATAAATTACATTTTTATTTTTCTTAAATTTCTTGGACATTTTCTTAAAAAATGTTTTGGCTTCCTTCACATGGGTATTCGGGTTGCCATCACTTAAGATATGCCAGTCCACAATTACATACATTCCAAGGTCTGTTGCCATTTCCACACCATTGACCACTAATTCTTCTAATCTCTTTTTGTCTCCTCCACTGCAGTATCCCGCATATTCCTCTGTGTATAAGGCTAAACGGATGGTATTTACTTTCCATTTATCACGGAGATTCTTAAAACCTTTCTTATCTACATATTGAGGATACCAAGAAAGTCCATGAGTGCTTACACCCTTCATCATAAACTTCTTTCCATTTTCCCCAACTAAAGCAGTTCCAGAAACTGATAATTGTCCATATCGCTCTACTGGTGTAGTCTTTGCGGATATCTTTGTTACTTCTGTTATTATTATCTTTCTTTCCAATATCACTTGAACCCCACAAAGACTTGCCATCATGAAAATTATCATAGTAAATGCTAATACTCTTTTCTTATTCATGGAATCTCACCCCTTTTTTCATACATAATGCCAAATTCAGGAATCATCTCTCATCCAATATAATTTGTCCAGCTAATCCATACTCCAATTGCCAGACAAATTGTTGGAATTACTGTTGCCCCTTCACTTCCAGTTACAAATTTCTTTAATAAAAAAGTATACAACACTGCTACACCAATAGATAGCAGAAATAAAACTATCCCAAGCACAGCTTGCATCTCTCCATGCATCATGGCATAACTAAATTTCATAAAAATTCCTAAAAATCCACCTAATATAATATTAATAAGACTAACGATAAAATCTTTCATAAGAGATTCCATCTTGCCACCTCCTGTTCTATCCTCCTAATATTATCCATATATACTGTATAGGTAACTGTCCAGAACTATAAACAGTTACATACTAATTTTTTTCCATCCAACACTGCCTCTATAAGTATGTCTTGCTGATATGTTAGCTTTAAAGAAAAGAAAGGATGCTCTTCTTCTATAAGTTTAAAAAAAATCTTGTCCCCCTCCCACAAGTTTAAATGATACATTTCATTCTTTTTCACCCATACCAATTCGCCCTCATTGCAAACTTGCATCTTTCCACTCCACTTGTCGGCTGTGTATAAATGCATATACTCTGCTTCATTATCATCACAAAGAAATGTAACGATTCCCCGAAAAGTGTAATGTATCAATTCCAATCCAGTCTCTTCTTTTACTTCCCGAAGCAGGCAGTCCTCCGGACTCTCACCCTGTTCAAAATGCCCACCTACTCCAATCCATTTATCTTTGTTGATATCCTGTTCTTTCTTTGTGCGATGCAACATCAAATAGGAATCTCCCTGTTCTAAATAACAAAGAGTAGTCAATCCCATCTCGCCTCCCCCTTCCTTGTCTAATCATTATAGCATAGTTTTTCTAAAAAAACTATAGCTCTCGTTTATCCTGCCACGGAAACTACATGACTATCATACACTATTTTTTCTACTTATGGAAAATTGATTTTCGTGTTTATCCCGACTACACCAGTCGCAATATTATCTATTGTTAAAATAACATATTACACATAAAACAATCGAAAATAACATTATAAGAACAAGAATTAGATTTTCTATATTTTTCCAAGTTAAAAATTTCTTACCTCTGTAGCCATACTTTGGATGTGGTTTAATCTGCTTCCAGCCTGATGCTGTTTTCTGAAAGTTTTTACGATTAGCAATAATATCTTCGTTTTCCGGATACTTATCCCAGTATTCCATTGCTTTGGGAATATCAACTATCACATCCAAGCCATAGGCATAAATTTCTCCCAATCCAATCGCTGACACTATCTCATTGGGATAGGATTCAAAAATTTCCCTTGCACTGGAATAATCACGTTTAACTCCTTGTCCCCTAAGATAACAAAGTCCAAGCATCACTGCGGACCAGTCACACTCATTACAACTGGCTTGAAAATGTTTTACTGCTCTTTTATAATTGGGTGATCTATGATAATAATATATTTTCCCAAGTTCTCTATGGCACTCTGCAAACATGCTGTCACTTTTTATCCCTTTTTCAAATAAATCAGATGCCTCCCAAAAATCAAAAGGCATTACCCCACCATAAGTATACATTTTTCCCATGTAGTAATATGCATCTTCTTCCCCATGGGATAATGCTTTTTGATATAGCTTCAATGCTTCATCGGGATTATCTTTCTCCAGTTCTGCCGCCACTACTGTTTCTATAAATCCATCATTGCATTTTAAGCCAATTGCTTTTAATTTCTGCAGACTGTCTTCTTCCACTGGTATATTATATTTCCCTGTAGAAAGAATTGTATAGAGATTACCAATTCCCATCCCTATTCCATTGGCAATAGACGCCTTATACCACCGGCTGAATTCCATGTACCATTCATAATCCAACTCATTTTGTTTCTTTTTTGATAACGACCAGTAGTCAATATCAAAGAAATCTATAACATCAAAATAGTAATATGCAGTCGCTACCACATGTTGTGCAAATGGCTCTCCTTCCTCTGCCATCTGATATACCGCATCCCAAATTTCTTTATCCGAATGATATGGTGCATGGATATAGGTTCCCGAACGTGGTCGAAATCCTCTCAGCCGTCTTGCAGCAAACATCCCAATAGCACTGCCGCCTTCTATGCTTCTGTCAAAATACTCTCTGGCTAACATTGTATTTTCTTCAAATTTTAACTTTCCCGGAACATACTGCCGCCCTAAATAACATCTTCCTACAAAATAGCAGGCATCTGCATCTCCCTTAGAAGCTGCCTCTTTTAGATATTTTAATGACTCTTCTTCTTTTCCTGTAGAAGAATGTCCCCATATATTTTGAATCGCACTCTCAATTGTATCGTCATAAAAACGTCCCATAACTTCGTCCTCCTGCACGATAATAGGTGTAACTGTTCAGCCACAGGGCTGACCTGTTATTTATTTTTTACAAATATTTTGACAATTTTTGTCCCCACCTGCCAATACGTTTATATGTAATACATTTGCAAAGAAAATCAGTAAACTTTCCATACTTCCTGTAAAATATGTTAAACATGAAGTAAGATGGTCTCTGTTCTTTTGCCTTTGGCATACGGCGAAAAATATTCTTCCAGCTATAAATTTGTTTATAAATCCACAAGTATCCGTCATATAATTCCTCTACAGACATTCTCTTTGGCTCAAATACAACATGTGCTGTATTATACAAAGACAAATCCTTTGATGTAATACGGTCTTCTTTTTCAAAACGTTCATATAATGCCGTTCCGGGATATGGTGTTAAAATATGGGATGTCACAGTTTCGATTTTATTTTTTACAATCCATTCTAATGTATAACGGAATGTCTCTTTTGTATCACCATCAAGTCCAAAGACAAAACTTGCATTAATCATAATTCCCCGGTCATGAACTGCTTTTATTGCTTTTTCATACTTACTTATATCATTTTGAATTTTATGCACTTTATCAATGGAATTAGGGTTTATACTCTCAAATCCAATAAACAAGCTCTGGCAGCCACTCTCTTTCATAAGGTCAAGCATGTCTAAATCATCTGTTATATTTATCGAAACTGCTGCGTTCCATTTAAGTTTCAACGGTTGGATTCTTTCAAGGAATTTTCGTGTCCATGCCGGATTCCCTGCAAAATTATCGTCGATAAACATAATATGCTTAGAACCAATAGCTTGAATATCCTCTATTACATCTTCTATTTCCCTGTTGATATATTTATGATTTTTAGCACTATTATAACAAAAATCACACTGAAATGGACACCCTCTGCTGGTATGGACAACATTACAATAGAGATATTCTCCACTTTTTATGATATTGTAAGCTGGTGCAATAATATCTTTTCCACAAATGGACTTGCTACATGTATATATTTTTTTAAGATTACCAATCTTATAATCATGAATTATATCTGGCCATGTTCCTTCTGCCATTCCCACACAAAGGACATCAAAACTATCTTGCGGAATGGTATTGTATGCTGTAGTTATATGAATTCCTCCAGCTACTACAGGGATTCCTTTTTTACGAAACTTCGCTGCTATCTGGACAGCAGCCGGAAAGGTATCGACTGTAACAGTAATCCCTACAATATCCGGCTCATCGTATGTAATCTCCTTTATATTTTCATTTTCTATCACAACATCATGCTCACTGCGAAGTATATTAGCAACCGTAAAAAGCCCCAATGATGGTGCCATACGTATTTTTATATCTGTATCCATGGGTCTTTTTTTCATTTTGGGTTGTATTAGCTTAATGTACAAAACATTATCACTCCCGTCTGCGAATTGGATAATCTAAAGTATCTTCTATTTGTTTTTCATTGAATTCTATTTTGTCCCCTGTTTTACAAAAAGTCGTAACTGTTCAGAACCTCTCATTCGGATTTTTCCAGAATATACATAATATCTAATAATTTCCCATAATGGCTGGTAAAAATCCTCATGTGGACATCAGTCCAATAAAAGTGAGTATACAAATTGCATAAATAAATTTATTTATGCAATTTGTATATCACTTTTGCAGGT
>JAAVHR010000051.1 GCA_014799595.1 Clostridiales bacterium
GTAACAGATGATATAAGTCCTACAATAGCAAAAGCAATCAGGATTACAAACATTTTTAACACATAATTCTTATCTTGGTTTCCAATTCCTATATCAATTAACTTTGCCATAACAAGTGGCACCATAAGTTCAAATACCACTTCTAATAATTTGAATAATGGTGCAAATATACATTCTTTTCGATAATTTTTTAAGTAAGACAAAAGCTTTACCATGAAAACACCTCCACCCTATATATTCTCTTTCGAAAACATGTCTTTTATTTTACCACTCTTCTTATTATTTTTCAAGAATCAATCCCATATTCAACCAATTAGAAAATTAAATGGGTTGCTGTTCACACCTACGATGTAAACAGTAACGGAATCCAGCCTATTAAGAGTTCGCTTTCAGCGAAAGGCTGGATTCTTTGCTACCACTACTTGGTCTTACGTACTTTGCAGCAAGTGCAAAGTACTACCTGTGAATAGTAACTTAAATGGTTACTATTCAATCACCAATGTCATTTAGTTAACAGATACAACCTTATGAATACTTCGAATGATGCACATATCTTACGAAAACATGGTCTCGAAACGGTTTTCTACAGATGATGTGTATCATTCGAAGATGAAATATCATGTATTGATGTTAACTAAATGACATTGATTCACTCATAAGCTTAACACTTGCTGTCAAGCTATATGCCAAGAACATAAAACAGCCAAGAATCATTTTTATTCATCAAAAAAGAGCTGTCACAATAAGAAAAGCATATACAAAATATAGTAGAACTTGACTTTAAGTGAATACTATATCCTGTATGTTCAATACTTAATGTGACAGCCTTTGTTTATTCCTGTTCATGTCATGACAAATATTTGTTTGTTGTATCTCTAAATAATAATGATTAGTCTACATTTTCCTTGTAATCTATATCATCTTTCACAGAATTTGTTTTTTCCTCAGATGCAGAATTAAAATCCACTGCATTATTTAATTTCTTTTTTAAAGCATCCATTATGTTAAAACCAGTGACTGCTTCTACTGTTTCTGGCAATTGGCTTACAATATCCGTAACATAACCAGTGATTTTGGAAGCACCACCTTGTCCATCCTTGCCTCCTTGATCCACAATAACAATTTTTTCTGTTTTTGCAAGGGGTTGAGCCACAGCATTTGCAATTTCTGGAAGTTTTTCAATAATCATCTGGGCAACCGCTGCATCATTGTATTGCTTATAAGCCTCTGCTTTCTTTTCCATGGTTTCTGCCTCTGCATTACCCTTGGCTAAAATAGAGGATGCTTCTGCTTCACCCTTTATGCGGATTGCTTCTGCTTCCGCCTCTGCTTTAATTTTAATTGCACGGCTGGCAGCCTCTGCTTCTTGCAATTGTGCATAACGTTTTGCATCTGCCTGTTTTTCTGCCTTATATTTTTCTGCATCTGCCTGTTTTTCCGCCTTATACTTTTCTGCATCTGCCTGTTTATTTACGGATGCCAACAACTCTCGTTCACGGCGGATTGCTTCTTGTGTTTGGACTTCTGTTTCCTTCTCCTTTTTGGTAATCTCAACCATCATAGCAGTTTCTGTTACTTCTTTTGCCACACGGTTCTTTTCAATCTCATAAGCAAGGTCTGCTTTTGCCTTTGCAGTCTCTTGTTCCTCACGATATGCCTGAACTTTCAATTCTTTTTCCTTGTTTGCAGCAGCTACCTGTGTTTCTGCCAAAATCTTAGCTTCTGCACCAAGTCTTTCCGATTCAGAAGTCTTAACTTGTGTTTCCCTTAAAGCATCTGCCTCTGCAATTGCTGCATTTTTCTTAACTTCTGCAATCCTTGGTTTACCAAGTGCTTCCAAATATCCATTTTTATCAGAGATATCACGAATGGTAAATGCCTTAAGTTCCAATCCCATTCCNGCAAGTCCTACAGCCGCAACCTCTTGAACCTGTGATGCAAATTTCTCACGGTCTTTATAAATCTCTTCTACTGTCATCTTTGAAATAATTTCACGAAGTTTACCTTCCAATACATCTTTTCCAGTNTCCTTAATTACTTCAATGGTCTGGTTTTCCCTTCCTGTATTAAACTGCTCTGTAGCACTTAAAATACTTTCNTTATCACTTTTNACCTTAATAACTGCCACACCATCTGCCCGGATATCTACACCCTGTTCGGTTCTGGCACCATCTGTACGGACTTCGATTTTCATATTTTCAAGAGAAATCTTATCGGATCGTTCCAAAAGAGGAATAACAAAACCACCTCCACCGGAAATCACTCTCTTTTTCAAACCTGTAATTACCAATGCCTTGTCTTGTGGAACACGTTTCCACATTGCCATAACCATTACAATCATTACTACAATAACCAAGATAATAATCGCTGCAATAATTAATGCATCCTTCATAGTCCTCTCCTCCTTATAGTCTTTGTTTGTCTAATATTGCCAAAATATTGTTATTGTTCACTCACAAGCTTGACACTTGCTGTCAAGCTATGTGCCAAAAACGTAGAACAGCCAAGAATCCAGCCTTTCGCTGAAAGCGAACTTTAAATAGGCTGGATTCTGTTACTGTTAGCACCATAGGTGTGAACAGTAACAAAATATTTATGTATGGTATTAATCATTCTTTATCCAGCTTTGACACATAAAACACATACTCTTTAATCCAGCATATACTAACCTCTGCCTGTTTTTCAATTTGTGTGTTATCTGTGGATTTTGCTGGGGCAATATANGTATTTCCATTTACAACATAAGAAATCTCNCCAAAACCATTCTCTGGAATTCCCTCCACTACTTTTGCTATCAATCCTACCAATTCTTCCTGNTTNGGTGCACTGGTATTCTCTGCTTTNTGNAATGGTACAATAATTCCTTTATAAAANANTCCTGCGATAACAATTCCTGTAGCCAAAGAAATAACTATTACCAAAGGTGAAGGACAATTTGGAAAAATAATATGTAAAATCCAGCCTAAGCCACCAAAAACAGTCATACCAAGTAAGTATACCATCGGGCTAAGAGGCAGGGCAATATCCAAACTCCCCAGATCAATTCCATCCACACCAAGAAAATCAAAGAGACTTCCAAAGATAAACGAAAGAATTGTTAAAGCTACACCTACAATAAAACATACCTGAAAAAGTAAGAGCATATTATTCCTCCTCCTTTCCTTGTACCTAAAATCATGATTATATAAGTATTTTATCACATTTTCCTTTGTATTTCATTAAAAAATGATTAAAAGCTACACAAAAACTACTCCAGCACCAAGNAAACCNGCACCAAGATAAGTACTAAGTGCTCCTCCAATCACTCCATGAAGCATGCCTTNANAATTTGGATATTTTTCCTTTAATTTTTCTTCTAATTCCACATGTTCCTCCGGCAAACCGCCATCTGCAACCACAANCCAGTATTGCCGCTCTGGATACTCCTTGATGTGTGTTTCTACAAGTTCCATAAGTTTAGGTTGTAATCCTTTTCTNCCNCGGACTTTNGCNGGTACAAANATTTCTCCCTGTTCTTTATCAAAAGAAAGGATTGGTTTAATATTTAAAAGACCACCTACTAACGCTGCAGCCTTTCCAATTCTTCCTCCCTTTTCCAAATGTTCTAAAGTGTCAATAGAAAAATACACATAAGAATCTAAAACTAATTTCTCTCCTATTTTCACNAATTCTTCAAAAGAATGTCCTGCATCACGATATTTTGCCAATAAAACAGCAACTGCCCCATATCCTACACTGCCACTTTTACTATCTATCACATATACTTCTAAATCCTCTTCCATCCCAGCAAGTAACTTGACNTGGTTACATGTCCCTGATAATCCAGAAGATAAAGTCACCACAATTGCATGGGTATACCCTTCCTCTTTCACCTTCTCAAACAAATCACAAATATCTGCCCCTGTTGGAGATGCTGTCTTTAATACCTCATTTTTTTGTTTCTCATATACTTCTTTAGCAGTAATTGTCACACCATCCTTGTACTCTCCGTCACTAGTTTGTACTACCATTGGTAATACAAAAATTGCATGTTCCTTTTGATATTCCNAAGAAACATCACCACAAGAATCTGTTATAATCGCTATTTTNTCCATTCTAATCTTCTACCTTTCTAAAGTATTTTATATTTCTAAATNTCTTCTTCTAAATGTCTACATTTCTTTGNAAGCCAAGATGTCCCGAAGAGTCTGGCTCTTTAGGGTTTGCATGAAATGCAACCATTTGTNAGAACTTTCATAATAAACCGAAATTATTCACCNTCTTAAGGANGAACTAAGTCGTGAATAACTAAGGATAAATTATCACATAAATAAAAAAATGTCAAATTCGAGGGGATAAAACCAACGATGCAATATCATTTTCATCATGCTCTGTTGAAATAATCTCTTTTACCGACTGTCTGGAATATACACCTGCAAATTTTCCATTATAAATATAAAGCCCTGTCAGATTACTATACTTTTTTAATACATGTTCTTTTTGGGAATGAAAATCTATATTATATGTTTGATATGGAACAACAAACTCTTGTAATAAATAATCTTTATCTTTATATTTTTCCAACAATCCTGTCCATTCCTCTTCGCCATAATGTATCCCTGCATATACACCTTTTGCCCCATAAGAATCTTCTGGTTTTATAATCCAATGCTCCTTTTCTTTCACCACATTTCTGCTTTTTATAATATCCCCATTAAGACGTATAGTTTCTGGTATATGTTTATCTATAAATTGATTCTCTTCTTTTGTTAAAATTGATTTTGTGTATTCATGCCTAAGCAACTGAAATAAGATTTTATCATGCATAATATGGGTACAAAAATCTCCAATTAGACATACCTTTTTATCAGAAACACATTGTAAGAAATCAGTGACCTCATTCTTATGTTCCATAATATCAGAAGTTACTGCTCTTCGGTAAATGACATCTATAATATCTCCTTCCTTATCATATAAGTGATTTCCATCATAAGAAAGTTCTCGTATTTCACAAACTTTTGCCCGAAATCCCACTCTTTCAAATGCCTTACAAAATTCTTCAAATTCATAAATCGAACATCCCTTTTCTAAAAAATCAACAACCGCAATACAACTTTCTTTGGCTATTTTCCCTGTACTTTCATATATATTTTTACATTCCTTTGCCCATGAATCAAATAATTCAAAGGATTCTATCTCATACTCCGCCGATAGATAATCATAAAGGGCAGTCTTTTGAAATGCAATATTTAATTCTCTATCCTCATTCATAGAACTGGTACCATCTCCATTAAATTCACAAAATTTATAACTATAATCCTCTTCATTAAAGAATATATCCAGACGGCATATTGGCAAAATATTTTTATAATGTGGTGTATTACATATCATTTTTTCTAACTCTTTAGGNAATCCAAATAACTTCCTATATTCTATATTAGTCAGATATTCCTGCATAACTTTATAAAGTATACCATACATAGTTTCTGCCCCATGCTCTAATACTTCTTTTGCCTCCAAAGTAAACATTTTAGGTATATGAAGAGAATATATGGTCTGTCCCTTATACTTTGCAGTAGAATGTTCCAAATAATCCAATTCCTTTTTTGCACTTTTCTGGCAAAGATAAAAATTATCTTGAATGTATTTGTTACATTTTTCTTGGATATGTTTCATTTCTTGCTTCCTGCCTTTCTTCATTTTTAATCATCTTTTATTGTCCTCAATTACTTATGCTGTTATATCTTTTGCATCCAAAAGGAAACCTTATTTATACAATTTTTGGATTGATTTTGCAAGTTGCTTATAATTGAGGATTACTAAATAATTTCATTTAGAAAAAAGACCTTACAAATAAGAATCTCTTCTATCTGTAAGGTCTTTCTTTAATAAAATACAAATTGATATTTCTTGTAAAGGATAATTACCTCTATCCTGTTATTTTAATTATTTTGCTGTTTCAAGTGTTGGAACAAATGTAATTTCATGCTCACCAGTAAGCTCAATTCCAAGTGCAGAAACGATAGCCTGGTCTACACCAAGAACTGTACTCTTTCCAGCAGTTAATGTACCCTTAGGCAATGTAATAGTGATTTGACGGAATCCAGTAATTGGGGTACCACTATTTTGAACATACTTAATTGGAGCAGAAGTTAACTTTGTTCCATTAAGAGTCCAGCTTGCAGGTTTCAATACAGTACCGTTTGTAGATACACCCTTTGTAAACTCAACAATAATAGTATCCTCTGTTGCACCAACAAGACCAGTTACTGACTTAATCTGGAATACATTTTCTTCAGAAGGCTCTATTGTAAAGACTTTGTTTACCGTATCTGTTGCATTTAATACATCATCATAAGTATAGTGTAAGATAAGTTTCCATTCATTATCATATCCATCATCAACTAAATCCTGTAAGGTTCTTCCTTTATCATCAACAATTTCAAGCTTCAACATAGTATCTGTTTTTCTTGTGTCTGCCTCTGTATCATAACCGCGGAAAATACCATTAAGAGTATATGGTTCTCCAGCAGGGTCTTTACCTTCTACCTGTACAGTTACATCATTCAACTTTGCATTTGTTTCAGAAAATGTATTTGTAGAATTCACGGTTACATTCCCATTGTTGTTATATTGTATCGGTTCATTCATAATTACAGTAAAGAACTTATTATCTGAAGTTTCCTGAATATCAAAAACCGCAGGACTGATAATATCATTCTTGTTCATTGGAGATTCTTTTTTAGTTGTAGATGCAGCATAATTTAAGTCAAGTGTAATAAGATCATTCTTCCAGCCATTATCATCATTAATGATCTTCTGTTTACCAAATTCAAATTGGAATTTATCATTGTAATAATTCTTATTACTTGTTGAAGTTTTATATACTTTTGTCCAATCCTGTGTCAATTCTACAACAAATTCATCTGCTGGCTGACCGTTCGCAACAATCTTACCATCGCGGATAGAAGTAACATTAAAGAAAGCTGTCTTTGTAGTATCTAACGTTGGAACGACTTGTGTATTTCCAAATATCTTAGCGGTTGCATCCACTTCGTATTTTCCATTTTTAAATACAGAAATATATCCTGTTTTTTCTCCATTATCTACCATAAATGCTTTCTGGAAGATATTTTCAAGTGTTTCCTCTTTGTCAGAATCAAAAGTTACTGGGCAATTAAAGCTAACTCTGTACTGTTCTGGTGACTCAACTGTAACAGTTGCTTCTGGTTTTCTTTTATCTCCAGTAACTTTAAATGTATTATCTGCATTTGCATCAATTTCATTTTCTAAATCACCTGAATTAGTTCCTGCATAATCTACNACACTTGTAATTGCAATCTGATAATTATAAGTATCAGTATCATCAACATTTTTTCTTTCTTGGAAGTAATGCTGTGTTCCTTCTTTATCTTTATCCAAAGTCAATACTACACTGTTTCTAGTATCTTCTAAGGTAGCAGGATTAAAAGTACCCCAAATCGTTTGATTTTGGTTAAAATTATAAGCACCGCCTTCTAAATTAAAGATATCATTTACTATTTTATCCTGGTTTACTAAAGCTGGAATTGGCTCATCAAACTTCAATACCACTCTTTTCAAACCTTCCGAGGTTGCACTAACAAATTTTGGTGTTTTTATATCTGTTAAAGTAAATTCATCCTTATTTACAATATTTGCCTTTTCATTGCTGTAATTAATAGATACCTTATTATTATCATTTAAAGGCATTGCCTCATGCAATACTAATTCCAGAGCTTTTGAATTACCCTGTACTGTATTTAATCCAACAACCGGATATATAACTTCTTTACCATTTACAGTCTGAGTAACAGTAAATGCTACTGTAGANTGTTTGTTATTAATAAGTTTCTGTCTGGTATAACCAACTACTCCATCTTTTACAACTACATTTGGATCTGTTGCCTTAGCTGCCCAGCCAATCTCTGAAGCAGGTACCCATTCTGTCTTATATTCTTTTGTATCTTTATTATACTCTACAAAAGATGCTACAGTTACTTCTTTATCAAAATAAAGTGTAATTCTGTCTGCCTGACCGGATTCTGCTTTTGTCAATCTTGCCTCACCACTTGCAGAATAATTTGGAGCTTCCATAGTAACTACTTTATCTGCAGATACTGTTCCTTTTAGGAAAGTATATTCATTAGAAGTTCCTTTAATCTCCACATGAATCTTAGAATTCACAGTGATAGGGAAAGAATCCGAACGAAGAACTGCTGTTGCCTTTCCATCCTGCATTACAACTTCCGTTGTCTGGAAATTACCATAAGTAGTGGATAACTCTAGTACTATTTCATCTGCATTCGGGTCAACAACACCTGTAGCAGAATCTACTAAACTAAAGTTAACATTTATATTATCTTTACCATCTGCTGTCAATTTCTCACGCTCTGGTTCAATCTTTAATACCCATGCTTCTGATACAGTAGAGGATTTAAAATCCAAAGAAGAAACTGGATAGTCTACTCCTGCTGATTTTAATCCATTAAATGCAACAGTATAATTTAAACCATATTGCAAACCTGTTACATTTAATCTTACAGTCTTATATCCAGTAGACCAATGTGCAGATGTTACAGTGGCAGCAATATCACTTTGTGTAGTTGTCACCTTAAAGTTATCGGCTACTGCACTACTGTCAATGGCATCTGGGAAAACAATCTCAATCCAAGTTCTTCCTACTGCTGTAATTGTAACCTTTTCTACTATTGGATCCTGTGATGTTCCTGCTGTTGGTGTAGGCTCAATAGTAGGCTTTACAACACCTGATGTCTGGACAGGGGTCTGAGTAGGTGTATTTGGTGCTGTTGTTGTTGCTGCTGCTGTTGTTGCTGGTACTGGTGTTGTTGCCACTGGTACTGGCGTTGTTGCCACTGGTACTGGTGTTGTTGCCACTGGTACTGGTGTTGTTGCCACTGGTACTGGCGTTTTCTTTACTTTTGGATTTGTAACTTTTACTTTCTTTGTTAAAGTTTTTACTTTCTTTCCTTTTTTATTTTTTACTACTGCCTTTACAGTTGCAGTACCTGCCTTTACAGCAGTAACCTTTACTTTTTTATTATTTACTTTTTTTACTTTTACAATCTTCTTATTAGTAGAAGAAAAAGTTACTTTGTAGCTGGATGCTACATTTTTCAATGTAAAGTTTGCTGATTTTCCTTTTACCAAACTAGCCTTTGTTGATTTCCAAGCTGGTTTTGCTGCAGCATCTACTGCACCTGCTGGTGAAAATAAACTAGCTGTCATGGTTACAGCCATTGCTAAAGCAAGCTGTTTCTTTGTCTTTTTCATTTAAAAACCTCCTAGAATGTGTTACCTGTTCTTTCTCTGTTCAATTCTTTACAAAATTTTCTTTTTTCTGTCTATTATCCTCCAGAAAATGTAAATTATAATCTAACATTTTAACATGATGATTAATTTCCTCTTTTGTTTATCACAAAAGCACTATGTATGATTTGCTATGTTGGATTAACATTTTTTAACTATTTTGTAATAGAAATTTCATAATTATATTATCAAAAAACCTCAAAAAATACAACACTTATTTTCAAGAAAATAATCATAATACGAATTTCTGTTATATTTTCCTAAAAATAAAACAATTTTTCGTCTTTTTAATTTTTTTATACAATATATTAAGAAAAATTCCATGTATTATATAAAAAAGTTAGATACTTTTTTCTTCATATTTTATCGTTTATTGTTTATTTTACCGAGATTATTTGGTATCAAGTCATCAGACTATCCGCCACACACAATGCCCCCCAACCTTGTCTTTCCGAAGGAACATTTTCATTAAGTAATGGTTCTGCCCCTCTGATTAAATGTGCCTTCAAATTTTCACCATATAAATATGGATTATTTCCTTTTATAATCCCCCATTCCAGCAATAATGCCGCACTTCCAGTCACAAAAGGTGCTGCCATAGAGGTACCACTTCGGATAGCATAACTATTATTGGGTGAGGCAGACATAATATCTACTCCTGGTGCAACAATTTCTGGCTTTATTTGATTTGTCCTAGTGTATCCTCTTCCAGAAAAAGCCGCAATCTGTCCATTATTGCCATTATATGCACCTACAGATATAAATCGGTTTGTAGTAGAAGGAATGGTTAATGTTGTATTCGATGAAGGTTTTAAAAACCTGGTAGCAGACTGTACATAATTTCCAGATGGGAGCCAGAAGTCATATCTTCCTGCCTTAATTTCACCAGGTATTAGCCGAAATTTCCATATACCACTTGGTATATACGTTTCTAAGGGTATCCATTCCATATAAATTTCCTGTAACAATTGAAAAGGACTAGGTGTTCCATAGTTTATAGCTAAGATGCAGTCTCCAAATCTTTCTATTATAACACGGTTTTCATTATTATCCAATCGTATAATTTGATTATTAGGAGAAATAATTTCTACTGCAAAACTGTCTTGATAGTCTTTCCATAATTGTACATTGACGCTACTTTCTGCTACTGCAATTGCCATGGAAATTTCTTGTTCTTCTCTTTTTTTCAGTATTCCTTCTGCATGCCGTGCTGTATTTCCATCATTCCCTGTGCCTGTACAAATAGAACTTTTCCATCTGGTTGCAATACCATCCAGGTAACTTGCCACCATATCGTTTCCGCTATGAGAACCATAACTATTTCCAAAACTTAGATTAATTGCTACAGGCATCCCTCTTTCTTCTGCAAACCGTACTGCATATTCTACTCCTTCCATCATTCTTGTGGTACGCGGAAAGGATACCCCTTCCAAATCTCCTAATTTTACAACAAGAATATTGCTAAGAGGTGCCACTCCCCGGTATCTTCCATTACTTTGTCTTCCATTTCCGCAGGCAATACCAGCAACATGGGTACCATGACCAGATATATCTACAGAAGGAACAATTCTTCTTCTTTCCTGTATACTTGTTTGTGCCAAAGCCATATTTATCATTTCTTCTGTAAATACTGTACCAATTGTAAATCCTTCTGGTGGTTGGTAAAAAAATTCACTTTCTTCATTGTTTAGTGTATCACTATCTATGGTCTGATCCCATAAAGAAAGTATTCTTGTACTTCCATCCCCATTACGGAAATCCGGATGTGCATAATCAATAGAGGAATCAATAATGGCAACTAGTACCCCTTCTCCATACAATCCCTGAACATTATTCCCAAAATTTGTATTTTCATCAATTACACCAGCAGTTGTTTGTAAAGTATTCAGACAAATTTCGGCTTTCCCCTGATTTAAGGTCAACCATACACGTTTCGGCTGTTCAATATAATCAACTTCTTCTAATCTGGAAAATTCCGTGATACGGTCTTCCCTTATAAAAACAATACCATATCCCCCAGTTAATTCTTCCAGTTCAAACATAATTTCTTCTTTTTTTGAGCCTAAATTTCCATGATATTTTACAAACAACTCCCAACTTCTTGTTTCTGCATTATATCCAGTATATAAAGATGTCGTTTTATTTCGGAGAGATTCAGGCAAAGTCAATGCTAAAAACAGACTGGTATCAATTTTACCATTTTCCATATTTTACATTTCCTTTTTTATCATTATCACTATTTTATATCTTTTTACTCTTAAATTTAGAACATATTCTGTAACTATTCAGGTAGAAACATGCATTTACTGCGTGTTTCGTAAGAAACTCTAAAAATTCGTAACAGTTCAGCCATGCCATTCATATTTTGCCAGAATATACATCAAGAATAAAAATATTATAAATTGGCTGGCAAAATATTCATGTATAGCGTTAAGCATATAAAAGTATATGTACAACTTGCACTCTGTGAGCAAGCTCCCTTGTGCAGGTTGCACATATACTTTTGCATGACTGAACTGTCACAAAAAATCCCGGCTATCATTTCGATAGCCGGGTTCGCTTTCTTATACTGGATAAGTTTTATTTTCTTCATTTGCCACAGTAGAATCAATCTTTGATTGCTGTGCTTCACGATATTTGAAGAAATCCATGGCAACTTGAGGGAATAAAGCATAAGTTAATACATCTTCATCCTGTTGCTTGTACTGTTTCATTTCTTCTTCTAAAGAAGCAAGCTGTGGTTCTAGCAAATCTGCAGGACGGCAGGTAATTGCTTCTGTATCTCCAATACATTTTTTCTGTACTTCTGGATTAAATGGTTTTACGGTTTGTCCAAATTGTCCAGATAACAATTTCTTAGACTCCTTTGTTACCATTTTGTATCTCTCACCAGCAACTACATTAAGCACTGCTTGTGTACCAACAATCTGGGAAGATGGTGTAACCAATGGTGGCTCACCAAAATCTTTACGTACACGAGGTACTTCTTCCAATACTTCTTGGAACTTATCAGAAGCTCCCATTTCATCAAGCTGTGAAACAAGGTTGGATAACATTCCGCCTGGTACTTGGTACAACAAAGTTTTAATATTTACACCAAGCACTTTTGTACTCATTCTTCCACTCTTTAACCATTCATCTCTAAGTGGTGAGAAATATGCTGCAATCTCTGCCATCAAATTCTGGTCAAGTCCTGGATCATAAGGTGTTCCTTCAAAAGTCTTAGCCAAAACTTCTGTAGCTGGCTGGCTGGTTCCCATAGCCATTGGTGACATAGCTGTATCAATAATATCACATCCTGCTTCTACTGCTTTTAGGTATGTCATTGAAGCAACACCTGAAGTATAATGAGTATGCAAGTCAATTGGAATGCTTACAGAAGATTTCAAAGTTTCTACTAATTCTGTAGCTTTATATGGTGTCAACAAACCTGCCATATCCTTAATACACAAAGATTTTGCTCCCATGTCTTCGATCTGTTTTGCCATATCTCTCCAATAATCCATAGTGTACGCATCACCTAATGTATAAGAGAGTGCAATCTGTGCATGTCCGTTCTCTTTGTTTGCAGCTTTTACTGCGGTCTCTAAGTTACGAACATCATTCAAACAGTCAAAAATACGAATGATATCAATACCATTTGCAATAGACTTTTGTACAAAGTATTCTACTACATCATCTGCATAATGATTGTATCCTAAAATATTCTGTCCCCGGAATAACATCTGTAATTTTGTATTTTTAAATCCATCTCTTAATTTACGAAGTCTTTCCCATGGATCTTCTTTTAAAAAACGAAGAGATGCATCGAAAGTGGCTCCACCCCAACACTCTACTGCATGGTAACCTACTTTATCCATTTTATCAATAATTGGCAACATCTGTTCTGTTGTCATTCTTGTAGCAATCAAAGACTGATGTGCATCACGCAATACAGTTTCTGTAATTTTAATTGGTTTTTTCACCTGATCTGCCATTGTCTTACCTCCTAATTTATTATATTCCGAAAATAGCCATAAATACACCTGCTGCTACTGCTGTACCAATTACACCAGCAACGTTTGGTCCCATAGCATGCATTAATAAGAAGTTGGTAGGGTCAGCCTCTGCACCAACTTTTTGTGAAACTCTGGCAGCCATAGGCACTGCGGATACACCTGCTGAACCAATCAATGGATTTACCTTTCCGCCAGTTAGTTTACACATAATCTTACCAAACAATACTCCAGCCGCTGTACCTACCGCAAAAGCAACTAAACCTAAAAATACAATCAAAAGAGTTTCTTTCTTCAAAAATTCTTCTGCACTTGTGGTAGCACCTACAGAAGTACCAAGTAAGATAACAACAATATACATTAATGCATTGGATGCGGTTTCTGCTAACTGATTTACCACACCACACTCTTTGAATAAGTTACCTAACATAAGCATACCAATTAGCGGTGCAGTAGAAGGAAGAATAAGTACAACCACGATTGTTACGATAATTGGAAATAAAATCTTTTCTAATTTTGTAACAGGACGAAGCTGTTCCATCTTAATTTCTCTTTCCTTCTTTGTTGTAAGCAATTTCATAATAGGAGGCTGGATAATAGGCACCAAAGACATATAAGAATATGCCGCTACTGCAATTGGTCCCATATATTCTGTCTGGCCTAATTTACCACATAAGAAAATGGAAGTAGGACCATCTGCACCACCAATAATAGAAATAGCTGCGGCTGCCTTATCATTGAATCCAACTATGATTGCCATTAAATAAGCCGCAAAAATACCAATTTGGGCTGCTGCTCCAAGTAAGAAACTTTTTGGGTTGGCAATTAGCGGACCAAAGTCTGTCATTGCACCAACTCCAAGAAAAATCAAACTTGGAAGAATACTCCATTCATCCAACAAGAAGAAGTAACGGAAAAGTCCTCCAACTCCATTCTCTGCATCTTCAATTTTTAACATTATATCTGGATACATATTTACCAAAAGCATACCAAATGCAATTGGAACCAAAAGTAATGGCTCGTATCCTTTTCTTATCGCCAAATACAAAAATATACATGCTACCAGAATCATCACATAGTTACCCCATGAGAGATTAAAAAAGGCAGTCTGATGTAGTAAATGATTCAACGTATTTAATACATAATCCATATTCACACCATGTATATCACAACAAACGAAAGCGGTGATATCGCCACATTTTTATGTTGAAAGAAGTAGTGGCACTTCCTTTCTAAAATATTTTCTTTCAACATCCGGGAAAATAAACTTGGCTATATTAATTCATAGTTGCCAAAACTGCACCAGATTCTACTTTATCACCTGCAGCAATATTAATACTTGCAACAGTTCCATCTTGTGGTGCTACAATTTCATTTTCCATCTTCATAGCTTCTAATACAAAAAGTACTTCACCTTTCTTTACAGCTTGTCCTGCTGTTGCTTTTACAGATAAGATTTTACCCTGCATTGGTGCATTTACCTTTACGCTTCCCTGTGCTCCGGCAGGTGCTGCTGCTTTTTGAGCAGGTGCTGCCTTCTTTGGAGCTGCAACAGGTGTACTGGCTGCTGCTCCTGTAGATGCTCCTTCCTCCACGGTTACATCATAAACATTTCCATTTACTGTAATTGTATAATTCTTCATTTCTAATTACCTCCTAAATTATCTTGTTTTCCACTTACTTCCTGTTCTACGTTTGATGGATGAAACCACCAATCCATCTGCTGGTGCTTCATCACCCATACTTGCCATAATTGCTGCAGTAATTACAGCAACCAATTCTGTATCATCTGTCACATCCTCCTCAACAGGAGCTATAGCAACCGGTTCTACTACCACATCTTCTTTCTTTTCTTCTTTCTTCTCAAGCCCAAACAATCTTGGGATAAATTTTAATAAATAGATGACAAAAGCAATAAAAATCAAAACAATAAACACAATAGAAATAGACATGATTGTGTTTACTCCAGCTTTTGCTAAAGATGCTTTTTCTTCCTGAACTTCATACTTCTGAACTTCAATATCTCTTAACATATTGAAATCACTGTCAAGTTCAATAGTAAATTTCAAAGAACTATTCTCATATTTTCCGATTATAGAAGCAGTAATATCACCGCTCTTATTTTCTGATAAAATATATTCGGTAATTTCTCCTGCCTCGCCTACTTCTTCCTTTAATGCAGTCCACTTATTATATTGCTGTTCCATATCTTCAGTAAGATTTCCATTTATATAATATTGAACTCTCTGCAACTCGAAGTCAATTTCATTCCATAGATAATAATAATTATCTAATATTTCTATAACTTCGTCTTGATTCGTTACAGTTCCTGATACCTTTGCTTCTTCTGCAGCATAGCATACATTCTGCTTATATGCCAGTCCGCTGCATAAACAAACCGCACAAAGAATTGCACTTAGCACTAATACTAGTCTCTTTTTCATATTCTGTTCCACCTCGCTTAAATGGTTCCATGTTTTTTACTTGGTCTGTCATCTCTCTTAGTAAACAACATCTCAAATGCAAAAATCATCTGTTTACGAACGGAACTTCCTTCAATAATATTATCCACATAACCACGGGCTGCCGCAGCTTCTACACTACTTTGCATTGCTTCATAAACAGATGCCTTCTCTGAAATCTTAGCCTGTGCATCTTGTGATTCTTTAATTTCATCAGCATACATAATCTTAACTGCCTGCTCAGCCTCCATCATTCCAATCTTTGCTGTTGGAAGAGCAAATACCAAATCTGCACCAATATGGGCAGAATTCATAGTGATATAAGCACTGCCAAATGCTTCTCCAGTAATTAAATTTACCTTTGGTGCTGTACTATTTGCAAATGCATAAGTTAGTTTTGCAACTGCACTGCTGATAGTCTGTTCTTCTTCCATAGTTGCCTTATATCCCCTTACATTTGTTAAAGTAAGCAGAGGAATATCAAAGGCATTACATATATTAACAAAACGTGTTGCTTTTGCACATCCTGCTGTAGTCAATACATTCTCATACTTTTCTACTTCTTTGCCCTCTTCATCCAGTAAAGCAGCAGCATTGGCAACAACACCCACTGTCATTCCGTTTAAACGGATAAATCCAGTTACCATTTCTTTGGCATAATCCTTCTTTACTTCCATAAAGAAACCATTATCAGATAAATCGAGCATTGCTGCTCTTGGGTCTTTGATTTCACCCTCAAAGTAATCACTAGTACGATTTAAATCATCTGTACACTCTATATAAGAATTCGTATCCTCGTTGTTTGTAGGGAAAAGCATAACCAACTCTCTAAGCTGGGTATAAATCTCATCTTCACTGCCTAAGAAATCTATATTTCCACATGCTGCCTGGAATCTGGCACTTGCAGTATTGCACTTATCTGTATAATTACCATCTAATACATTAGGTGAGTTTACAAATACTTTTCCATTCTCACTCTCCATAAAGGTAAAATCGCCTAAATTATTTGCAACTGCCACACCTCCTCCACAGTTTCCAAATACAGCTGTAATCTGCGGAATTACACCAGATGCCATAACTTTTTTTACATACAAATTACCAAATGCATCTAATGCATCTGTCGCTTCTTGTAATCTTAGTCCTGCACAATCCACTAATCCAATTACTGGTACTCCAATCTTCATTGCCAAATCATAGATATGGGCAATCTTTTTTGCATGCATTTCTCCAATCGCCCCACCTAGTGCAGTAGAATCCTGACTGTACACATACACGATATTACCATCAATCAGACCATATCCCGTAATGACACCATCTGCAGGAACTTCTTTTTCCTCCAGATTAAAATCAGTATTTCTCTTTGTTACCTTAGCACCGATTTCAACAAAACTATTATCATCTAATAGATTTTGAATCCGGTTCATCGCTGTTTGTCCTGAATTACTCATCCTATCAGCCCTCCATCTTTTCTATTTTCGCATATTTTTTCTGCGGAAAATTGTTTGGGTGCTTATTCTCACACCCCAGCAATATAATCTCAATTATATACGGAATTCATTAAAAAATCAACAAATTCACATTGTTTTTTTCCAATTTTACATAAATTTTGCATAAGTTTTTTATATATTTATGGTGATGCCTCAGTCCACAAGGCATGGGTGTTTAGTAACAATTCAGCCCATAGGCTAAACTGTTACTAAGTTTTTTCTTTATTTTCCATTGTCTCTATGCTATACTCTATTATGCTAATAAACTCATGTTACATAACATTTTTCTTTTATGTACATGTATCAATCTCATATTTTAAAAGGAGGTCATATTTTATGACAGAAACAAAAACAACTGCCATATCTGGCAACAAAACAAAAAAAATAGTGCTTGCATCTCTTTTTACAGCACTAACTTGTATTGCTACATCTGTAATTCAAATAAAACAACCTTTTTCTTTGACAGAAGGATACATAAATTTAGGAGATGCTTTTATTATCTTGTCTGCCCTGCTTTTGGGTCCATTGTATGGCGGTCTTGCAGGAGGACTAGGCTCTATGCTTGCTGATATTTTTCTAGGATATATGCAATATGCACCTGCCACTTTTGTCATCAAAGGTCTTGCTGGCATTTTATGTGGATTATTTTTCAGATATACAAGTAGAAAAGTTACTTCTGCTAAATGGAATGTCTTTCTTGTAATCTTAGCTGGCATAATATCTGGTGTTATAGTAACCTCTGGCTATTTTTTGTATGAAGGTGCTGTATTATATGGTTATACAGCAGCCATTACATCTATTCCGGGGAATGTTGTGCAGAATTTATTTGGAATTATATTATCGTCTTTACTATATCCAATTATTTATAAAATTGAAGATGCTATATAACAATAATTATGTGTATTATAAATATAACCGTTGGTCTTTGTGTAAGCACAAACCAACGGTTATATTTATTGATAACACTTTACTATGAAAGTCCTGACAAACGTCCATATTTCATGCAAGCTTGCTTGCAAAGAAATATAGACATTTGGCTGGCTAAACTGTATGAGTATGTAGGGCGATAGCCCAGAATACGAATACAGTTGGTGATTGCGGGAGTGCGTAGCATGTAGCAATCAACTTTCATTCATGGTGGTGCCTCGCTTGCGAGGCATGAGTGTTTTATAGCAAATTACCAGAAACCACCTCCTAATGAATCCCCACTGAAGCTATCTTCGCTATCACTGGAAGGACTGGAAGACATTACATTTTCTGCCATTTCCATCATACGATCCATAAAATGACCAAATTCGCATATATCAAACGAATAATCTGTTTCATACCAATCTGGTGCTTGTAATGCTATTGTTTCAAATTGACGCATCCATACATCAGATACTCCTAAAGCGTATGTATATGGCAGAATATCATAGAAATACTGTGGATTTTCACTTACCAAAGCTTCTAGCTGGGATTTTTCTGCTGTTTCTAAAAATCGCTTAAAACCCTTCAATTTTCCAAGCATTTCTTTTCCATAAGGAGTTCGGTTTGGCATAATCTTTTCAAAAGTCTTTAATACTACTATACTTAATATTCCAACTACATACATAGCCATATACAATAAATGCTGTTTTAAGGCTGGAAGTACTATAAATGCCCAAGGTATTCCAGCAAACAATTCTCCCATTAGGATTCCTATTACAATTGTTGAAGAAAACTTAGAGTGTTGTGTTCTATTAATAAAACTGTCAATTGCAGAATCAAGTAAAGCATTCAGTCCGATTCCAGTAAATACTAGGGCAAGTATTGATACAATTACTATTTCTTCGTCCCCATAATATGCTAACATAGATAGTTCTGTTATGAAAAAAAATATTATTATATTCATGAATTTCAGCCATTTCCCTTTTCCACTTGCTGATTTCTCAAATATCTTATTTTTGTTTTCTTTGCAATTCATTATTATTTTTATTCTATTTAAGGTTGTATAAAAATTATTATGCAACTCACTTGCTGTTACAGAATCTTTATAACTATAATTATCTGTTGCCATTTCAAGTGCATCACCTAAACTAATTTTTTCACCTTGTTTTTTAGCTTCCTTCATAATTTCCTTGGCTTCATCTATATGTATGGATCTAGCTGTTGAATCTTTAAAAAGTCCCTGAAAAAATAGTTTTTCAAACTCATTGTCTCCATCATATTCTTTTACCTTTGTTAATTTAAAGCTTTTTGTTTTTTTGAATAATCCATTTTTTTCGGTTTCACTGATTTCTAAATAGCCTTTATTGGCTAAATAAACCAATAAAGATATAATACTTTTTGTTTCTGCTGACCCTTCGTATAAAAAACCCACCTCTGCGGAATTGTACCCTTCTGGAGGATGAAATTCTATAATCTGTACTATAGCATCATCTTTTCCATATTTTATCCATAATCCACCTGCAATTAAAACAAATACGATGCATAATATTATTATTAGTACAGGATATTTATCGTTTAGAAAACTAGTTCCTGCAAAATGGGGTATATTAAAATATACATGAATATTTTCTATGATATCATAAATATTATCTTCATTAACAATCATATTCATATAGTATATAAGTTTATTTCCCATTTTACATCACTACCTTTATATTATTTTTTTTAGCACTGATTTTTGTCTTTTCTTTAGATTGTTACTTAGGTGCATGCAAGTTTATTATATATGGCGAAAGAAATATTTACCATATTTGCAATCTATTTCTAATCAAATTTTAAGAAACAGATTCCATGGGTGTTTTTTACTATAATTGTAACTGTTCAGAATCATGAACAGTTACGTTTAAGCCCATGACTATTCGCCTTCGGCGAAGGGGCTTAAACATTTGTAAAATTTACTTTTTCATACGAAACACGCAGTAAATGCGTGTTTCTACCTGAATAGTTACCTATAGTTTTATACAAAACAACAGCCAGACTATAAAAGTCTGGCTGCTCTCATTTATTATTATTTTGTATTTTAGTGATGGAACAAACGAATTCCGGTAAAGCACATTGCAATACCATGTCTGTTACAAGCATCAATAACATTCTGATCACGGATAGATCCACCTGGTTGTGCAATATATTTTACACCACTGCGGAATGCTCTTTCAATGTTATCATCAAATGGGAAGAATGCATCTGAACCCAATGTTACATCTGTTGCCTTTGAAAGCCATTCCTGTTTTTCTTCTTTTGTAAATACTGCTGGTTTCTCTGTAAAAATCTTCTCCCAAGCACCGTCTGCTAAAACATCCATATAATCTTCTCCAATATATAAATCAATAGCATTATCTCTTTCTGCACGTTTCATCCCATCCTTGAATGGAAGATTCAACACCTGTGGAGATTGACGAAGTAACCAGTTGTCTGCCTTATTTCCTGCAAGTCTGGTACAATGAATTCTTGATTGCTGTCCTGCACCAATACCTATCGCTTGTCCACCCTTTACAAAACACACAGAATTGGACTGTGTATACTTCAAAGTAATAAGTGCAATAATCATATCAATCTTTGCAGAGTCTGGAATATCTTTATTCTCTGTTACTACATTTGACAAGAAATCTCTGTCAATGTTTAATTCATTTCTGCCTTGTTCAAAAGTAATACCAAATACTTCTTTGTGTTCAACTGGATTTGGAACATATTCTGGATCAATCTGAATAATCGCATAAGTACCCTTTTTCTTCTCTTTCAATAATTCTAATGCTTCTGGATCATATCCTGGTGCAATAATTCCATCAGAAAATTCTCTTTTGATAATTTTTGCTGTAGATACATCACATACATCAGAAAGTGCAATAAAATCTCCATAAGAAGACATACGGTCTGCACCTCTTGCTCTTGCATAAGCACATGCAAGTGGAGACAACTCTCCCATATCATCTACCCAGTATATTTTCGCTTCTACTTTACTAAGTGGAAGTCCTACTGCTGCCCCAGCCGGAGAAACATGCTTAAAAGAAGTCGCTGCAGGCATTCCAGTTGCCTGCTTTAACTCTTTTACAAGCTGCCATCCATTAAAAGCATCTAAAAAATTAATATATCCCGGTTTGCCATTTAGCACTTCAATTGGAAGTTCTCCTTCATTACAATAAATTTTAGAGGGTTTTTGATTTGGATTACATCCATATTTTAATTCTAATTCTTTCATCAGTATTCTCCATTCCTAAATTTTAATATTACTCATTCACGACTTATTTATTTTTATTGACAATATTGGTTTTATAAGTTCCATCTTCCAAATTAATGTATCTTACAAATAAAGAAACCTTATTATCTTCATTCAAGCTTTCCCAAAGCATATTAGTAAAGCTTTCCATATCATCCGGAATCTCTACAAGTTTTGGTTCACCTTCAAAACTTGGCAATGGATTTCCATCACACTGGTAAGTATGAATAAAATGTCCTTCTCCATTTACCGGATTATTATAAGCAAATGTGTAACGGTTACAGGCATCCGGATTTCCATTATTACTCTTTAAGATAGACATTGCATAATTATATTCTCCATTTCCCACATGCATAATTCCAGAAATTCTAGGTGTATAGTTTGGTGCATCTGGTTCAAATTCCCTAGTACGGAGTGCTTGTTCAAAAGTCTGTTGTTTATCCATTAAATCATAAATGGTGTCTGTCTGGTCACCATTTGTTACAATGGTCTTATTGCCAAGTACTCTTACTGGTGCATAAATAATCAGACTTGGGTCACTTAGCTTAGAAGGATCAAATGCTTGTGTACGAATTCCTTCACCATCTTCTACAAACACACGGTTTCTGCTGTTCTCACTTCTTCCCATAATAAAGTAAGCAGTTACTGCATATTTTCCATTCTTTGACTTTCCAATCACAATTCCTCTACCTGGATATGCGTTTTCTCTCAGTTCTTTTTCCAATGATAATGTCTGCATAGTTATCTCCTTTGCTTATAAGTTTTCTCTTTGTGTACAAATATTTAAATATCTTGTAACTATTCAGTTAGAAACACACACTTACTGCGTGTTTCGTAAGAAAAATAAAATTTGCAATGTTTAAGCCCCTTCGCTGAAGGCGAATATTCATGGGCTTAAACGTAACTGCTTATGGTTCTGAACAGTTACAATATCTATATAATATATCCTCTATACACAAATAACTGCCGAAACAGTTCCTAATAAATATTAGCATAACCTATTTTACCAAAAATTTCAACTGGATATTGTATTGTTTCCACAAATAAACCGAGATTAGTTACTGTTCACACCTACAGTGCTAACAGTAACGGAATCCAGCCTGTTTGTAATTCGCCTTCGGCGAAAGGCTGGATTCTTGGCTTTTCTACGTTCTTGGCACATAGCTTGATAGCAAGTGTCAAGCTTGTGAGTGAATAGTAACCGGGTAGGTCTGCACATTTATTGTGCTGACCATAAGAAAGTGTATAACAAAAATACCCTGCTTTATTTTTATTTAAAACAGGGTATAAGCTATTTTTAATTATTTCAATAATGGCAGTAAGTTCGCCAATTCTTTTTTACTGGTAGTTGCCAAAAAAGAATCATATCGGTAAAAACAAAATCCACTAACTTCTTTCTTACTTCTACCATAAACTATCTGTCTTTTAAGTACATCACTGGAATTCTTCCACTCCGTTTCTGCATCAGTACCAGCACGGTAAACAGCAATGCCAATATATAACTTAACCGTATCGCTCTTCTTTAGAGATATCCAACGGTCAACAGTTTCTGCATACGGACATACTTTATTTTGGAAACTCCAATAAATCTGTGGGCAAATATAATCAACATAATTGGTATTTGACATCCATGTTTTTACGTTTGCATAATATTTTACATTACTAAGCAGATTGTCAATGTTACCGGCAGGACTGATTCCAAAGACCACATTTGGATCCGATTCTTTCACTGCAGCGTATACTTCTCTTACCAGCTTATTTACATTTCCTCTACGCCAGCTTACAATAGAATTAGGTTCTGTTCCTGCTTCTTCACAATTTTCTACATAAGTTTCATACTCTGGAGCATC
>JAAVHR010000052.1 GCA_014799595.1 Clostridiales bacterium
TTCTTTTTGTTGGTACAAAGAAACAGGCTCAAGATTCTGTAAAATCAGAAGCAGAACGTTGTGGAATGTATTATGTAAATGAGAGATGGTTGGGAGGTATGTTAACAAACTTCAAAACCATACAAGAAAGAATTGCAAAGTTAAAGAAAATTGAGGCTATGTCTGAAGACGGAACATTTGATGTTCTTCCTAAAAAAGAAGTTATTAAGTTAAAGAAGGAATGGGAAAAGTTAGAAAAGAACCTTGGTGGTATTAAAGAAATGAAAAAGGTTCCAGATGCAATCTTTGTAGTAGATCCTAAGAAGGAAAGAATTTGCGTACAAGAAGCACATACATTAGGTATTCCTTTAATTGGTATTGCTGATACAAACTGTGACCCAGAAGAATTAGATTATGTAATCCCAGGTAATGATGATGCTATTAGAGCGGTTAAACTTATTGTTGCAAAAATGGCAGATGCTGTTATTGAAGCAAATCAGGGTGCAGAATTTGAGGGAGCAGAAGAAGAAGTATCGGAAGCTTAATAATAGAATTATAGCATCTTAATGGAATGTCTCAAGAGACATTCCATTCTTTGAGAATAAGAAATGAAGAAGATAATTGTTCTATCATAGAACAATTATCTGAAAGTATAATATACGGAGGTAAATAGAATGGCTATTACAGCAGCAATGGTAAAAGAATTAAGAGAAATTTCTGGTGCAGGTATGATGGATTGTAAAAAAGCCCTTACTGCAACAGAAGGTGATATGGATAAGGCAGTTGAATTTTTAAGAGAGAATGGTCTTGCTAAAGCAGAAAAGAAAGCTGGAAGAGTAGCAGCAGAAGGTATGGTTGCAACTAAGATTAGTGAAGACGGAAAGACTGCAGCAATTGTAGAAGTAAACAGTGAGACAGATTTTGTTGCAAAAAATGAAAAATTCCAGAATTATGTTGCACAGGTGGCTGTACAGGTATCAACAACAAATGCAAAAGATGTAGAAGCATTTTTAGAGGAGCCTTGGTGTGAAGATAGCTCTAAGACTGTAAAAGAGAATCTTGCTGGAATGATTGCAACAATTGGTGAAAATATGACTATTCGTAGATTTGAAAAAATCGAAGCGGCAGATGGTATTGTAGAAAGTTATATTCATGCAGGTGGAAAAATTGGTGTAGTTGTAGAAGCGAAAACGGATGCAAATAGTGATGCTGTAAAAGCTTGCTTAAAGAATGTTGCAATGCAGATTGCTGCTTTGAGTCCGAAGTATACAAGCAGAGCAGAAGTGGATCAGAATTATATTGAACATGAAAAAGAAATCTTAAAAGTGCAAGCTATGAAAGAAAAACCAGATGCAGCAGAGAAGATTATTGATGGTATGGTAATGGGACGTATCAATAAAGAGTTAAAGGAAATCTGCTTGTTGGATCAGGTTTATGTAAAAGCAGAAGATGGAAAACAGTCTGTTGGACAGTATGTAGAAAGTGTAGCAAAAGCAGAAGGTATTACGCTTGAAATTAAAGGTTTCGTTCGTTATGAAACTGGTGAAGGTATTGAGAAAAAAGAAGAAAACTTTGCAGAAGAAGTTGCAAAACAGTTAGGTTAAGAACTATAAAAGTTTGTGGAACAGATGAATGAAATGAAGAGGCGGTCTTAAACTATGGTTATTATTATAAACTTATTTTGAGACCGCCTGTTTTAAAAAGTAAAGTAACTATTTAGGTAGAAACACGCATTTACTGTGTGTTTCGTAGGAAAAATAAAATCTTTCATTGACATTCCTTTGAGGTATGTTAGAATAAAAATAGTATTATTTGTTAATAAGCCTTTACTAAAGAATACATAAAAAATAGGTTATAATACATATAGAGAAAACACAGAGTGATTATATGGAAAGTTATAAGTTTATAATGGTTTAGATATTGAGCAGATACATAATTTTTATTATATGAAGGGATGATTACATGAGTGGTGAGAGGAATGCTATAGGAAAGCAATCGGATGATGACAGGCGTAAAAGAGTAGAACAGATGAAAAAAACAATTATTATTTTTGTTGCAATTTTTACATTGTTGCCTTCGGTTTGCTGTATGGCATTATTTATGAAAATTACGGGAATGGAGAAAAGATTAGATTCTATTGATTTGAAACAACAGGAAATAACAGTCGAAGAATATGGGCAAGAGAATCTTGTTGTGCATGCAGCACCTAAAGAAACAAAAAACGTGGATTCTTCCCCAAAAGACAATGAAGTCAAAGAAACTACAGCTCCTAAAAAGGAGACAATGGTTGATCAGACCAAAATCAAAGGAAAGAAAGTATATTTGACTTTTGATGATGGTCCAAGCAAAAATACACAAAAAATTCTTGATATATTAGATGAATATAAAGTAAAAGCAACTTTTTTTGTGATTGGTAAAACAGATGATTTTTCAAAACAAATGTATAAAGAGATTTATGAGAATGGACATACTCTTGCCATGCATTCATATACACATCAGTACAAAACAATTTATAAAACGCTTGGTGCATATAAGAAAGATATTAAACAATTAAGTGATTTATTATTTGAAGTAACAGGTGAGCGGCCTAAATATGTAAGATTTCCAGGAGGAAGCAGTAATACAGTTAGTAAAATTAGTATGAAAGATGTAATCCGTTATGTGGATGCAGAGGGGCTGACATACTTTGACTGGAATGTTGTAAATGGAGATGCTACAGGAAAAAAGTTAACAGATAAGCAGATGGTAAATAATGTGATTTCTGGTGTAGAATCTTATGAGAATTCGATAGTTTTAATGCATGACTGTGCAGGAAAGGAAATGACAGTAGAGACTTTACCAACTGTATTAAAAAAGTTAAAAAATTTGAAAGCAAATATTTTACCTATTAATGATACTACAATACCAGTTCAGCACGTTCATGTGGAAGATACAGTAAAAAATAACTAATTTTTTGGAAAGAGTATAATATTATTTTGAGAAAAGATATACACTAAGAAAACATAGTATGTTTTTGGTGGTTTTTAAACATAAAAAACTGTATAATACACGAAGGAGGGAATAATATGGGATTTTTTAAGGATTTAAAAGCAGACATTTCCCAAGCGGTGAATGAGTTATTACCAGATGAATCATTTTGGAGTTCAGAGGAAGGGGAGACAGAGAACCAAGAATATATAAATCTTGAAGAGTGCAAAGATACAGAAACGGAAGGTAAAGAAGACGATGTTGCTATTCTTGAAGCATTATATGAAATGATTTCAAAAGACGAAGAGGATACAAGTGACTTAGAGAGTATAGGATTAGGAGAAATATCTATTTCGGAAAATGAACCAGAACAAATACCTGAAGCAACAGAGGATAGGGCTGAAGCTGTTGAATTAGCACAAGAAATTATGGAGACAATTGCAGAGGAAATAAATCTTGAAAATAATACAGATGTAATAAAGAGAAAAGAAGAGGCAGATGAATTAATTGAGGAAGGAAGTAGAAAGAAAGAGCCTTTAGAAGACCCAATGAAATTTTGGGAAGAAATGAATTTAGATTTAGATGTTAAAAATGAAAATTTAGACCAAGACAAGTTAGATTTTAATGTTACTCAAGAAGAAGAAAAGCATGAAGAAATAATTGAAGAAGATTTAATGAAAGATGAGATAGTAAAGGAAGAACTTGAAGAGGAAGAAACCATAACAGAAGAAAGCGAAGAAGTTATGGAAGAACCGAAAGAGGAAGAAGCCATAGAAGAGGAAAATGAAGAAGTTATGGAAGAACCGAAAGAGGAAGAAGCCATAGCAGAGGAAAATGAAGAAGTTATGGAAGAACCGAAGGAAGAAGAAGCCATAGCAGAAGAAAATGAAGAAGTTATGGAAGAACCGAAGAAGGAAGAAGCCATAGCAGAGGAAAATGAAGAAGTTATGAAAGAACCGAAGGAGGAAGAAGCTATAACAGAGGAAAATAATCAAATTGTTGAGTATGAACAGATGCAGACAATTGAACAAGACATAGAAAAAATTGAAAACGAAAAAGATTCTATTCCGGATATGATTCATAAGATTACTCCTGAGGCATATCAGTTACTAGAGGGAGAAACACTAGAACCACAGTTAGGATATTTGGAAGAAATAAGCGAAAGAAAGGAACAATCTATGAATGTGGAATATGAAGTACAAGATGTTAACAAAATAGATGTTTCAGTGGATGAAACTGATCCTATTATAATAGATGAAATAAAAAAAACAGAGGAGGCAGATATGGATATAAGAGAGAAGAAAGATGAAAATAATTTAGTTGGTATGGAAACTATGGAACAAGCTAATCAAGAAATTAACGATATGGAGGAGAATAAAATGACAAATGCAGAATTAAAAGATGAAGTAACAGTTATTACAAAAGGAACCATAATTAATGGTTCTATCAGTTCAGATGGTTCTTTAGAGGTAATAGGAACAATTACAGGTGATGTAGAGTGTCTTGGAAAGCTATCTGTTATTGGTAATGTGAGTGGACATTTAAAAGCATCAGAAGTAGTTGTAAATACACCAAGAATAGAAGGTGGAATTGATAGTGAGGGCGATGTAAAAGTTGGTGTAGGTACAATTGTTGTAGGAGATGTAACTGGTAAGTCTGCAACTATTTCTGGTGCAGTAAAAGGTGAAATTGATGTACAGGGACCAGTAGTAGTAGATTCTACAGCTATTGTAAAAGGTAATATTACTGCAAAATCATTACAAATTAACAATGGTGCAGTGGTAGATGGATGTTGTAAACTTACTTATGCAGAAGTAGACATTGATAATTTCTTTGATGGAAAATAATTAGTGAATATACAAAACCGATATATAAATTGTATCAAGAAGTGTAATTATTTAATAGCATCCTGGATAGCTATCAGTCTGTCTGCTTATTAAATGTTACTATTCACAGTCAACTCCACACACATGCGTAAAACCATCCAGCGTTGCTGTATGTCGCAGTAAAAAACACTGCTTCTGTTTTACTTATGTGGTGGAGTGACAGTTTTCGCTGTCATATAGAAGGTATATGCGGATTCTTACAAGCAAGCTTTGTGTATCTGCATATACCTTCTATATGACCATGAATAGTAACTATTAAGTACAATTTGTATATTGGTTTTATTGTATTAATATTCTCATATTGCAATGAGATATTTTAAGGTATTTCAAGTGATAATAGTCAGAAAAGGATGAGAAAAAATATGGAATCATATAAAAGAGTTTTCTTAAAACTTAGTGGTGAAGCTTTAGCAGGTGAGAAGAAAAGTGGATTTGATGAGGCAACTTGTGTAAATGTAGCAAAACAGGTGAAGGAGTTAGTAGATAAAGGTATTCAGGTTGGTGTAGTAATTGGTGGGGGAAACTTTTGGAGAGGCAGAACCAGTGAGAATATTGATCGCACCAAAGCGGATCAGATTGGTATGCTTGCTACAATTATGAATTGTATTTATGTTTCAGAGATTTTTCGGTCAGTTGGAATGAAGACTCAGGTTTTGACACCTTTTGAATGTGGGAATATGACAAAAGTATTTTCAAAAGATAGGGCGAATAAATATTTTGAAAAAGGTATGGTTGTATTTTTTGCAGGTGGAACCGGACATCCATACTTCTCAACAGATACTGGTGTAGTGCTTCGTGCTGTAGAGATGGAAGCTGATGTAATCCTTTTAGCAAAAGCAATTGATGGAGTTTATGACAGTGATCCAAAGGTTAATCCTTCCGCAAAAAAATATGATGAACTGTCTATGCAGGAAGTGTTAGATCAGAAGTTGCAAGTGATAGATTTAACAGCAACTATTATGTGTTTAGAGAATAAAATGCCATTGTTAGTGTTTGGATTAAACCAAGAGAATAGCATTGTCAATACCGTGAATGGAAATTTCAATGGAACAAAAGTAACAATCTAAAGTAATAGTTTAACCTATTGGCTAAACTGTTACAATCTAAAAAGCAAATATCGTGGAGGATATAGTAATGGAACAATTTGAAGAAAAGATGAAGAAGTCAATACAATCATTAACAGAAGAATATGCAACAATTCGTGCAGGAAGAGCCAACCCTCATGTTCTGGATAAGATTATGGTGGATTATTATGGACAGCCTTCTCCGTTACAAACTGTTGCAAATATTTCTGTACCAGAAGCAAGAGTAATTCAAATCCAGCCTTGGGAGGCAAACCTTGTAAAAGATATTGAAAAGGCACTATTGACATCAGACTTAGGACTTACACCAAACAATGATGGAAAAACAATCCGTTTAGTATTTCCAGAATTGACCGAGGAAAGAAGAAAGGATTTAGTAAAAGATATTAAGAAAAAAGGGGAAAATGCGAAAGTTGCAATTCGTAATATTAGACGTGATGCTAACGATACAGTGAAAAAGCAGAATAAGGCAAGTGAAATTTCTGATGATGAAGCAAAGCAAATGGAAGATAAAATACAGAAACTTACAGATAAATATGTAGCAGAAGTGGATAAGATGATAGAAAATAAATCAGATGAGGTTATGACAATCTAGAAGTAAAGAGTTTGATAAGTGAACTCTTAAGGTATCCATTTTTGTGATCGATAATAAGGCGTATGTTTGCCAGTGTGATTATCCATTGCGCAAAGTACGCCTTTCATACATGGTATAGAAATAAGAGAAAAGAGGCTAGCCTATGGAAGAAAAAAAGATTCCCCAGCATGTAGCAATTATTTTAGATGGAAATGGCAGATGGGCAAAGAAAAGATTTTTACCAAGAAATATGGGACATGCACAAGGAGCAAGGGTAGTAGAGCGAATTTGTGAAGATGCTTATGATTTAGGCATTAAGTACTTAACAGTATATGCTTTTTCTACAGAGAACTGGAAGAGACCAGATGATGAAGTAAAGGCTTTAATGAAATTATTGGACAAATATTTAAAGGATTGTTTAGAAAGAAGCAGTAAAAATAATATGCGTGTCCGAGTGATTGGTGATATCAGCCGTTTATCTGAAAAATTGCAAAAGCAAATTATGGAATTGGAAGAAAAGTCGGCAAGTTGTACTGGTCTTACCTTTACTGTTGCATTAAACTATGGTGGCAGGGATGAATTGATTCGTGCAATGAAAAAGATGACAAACGATGTGAAAAATGGTAAATTGGATAGTGAGGATATTTCAGAAGAAATTTTCTCAAACTATTTAGATACAAAAGGAATACCAGATCCGGACTTAATGATTCGTACCAGTGGAGAACAGAGAATATCTAATTATTTACTTTGGCAGTTAGCTTACACAGAGTTTTATTTTACAGATGTATTATGGCCAGACTTTAATAAAAAGGAATTAGAAAAAGCCATTGAGTATTATGCAGGACGGGATAGAAGATATGGTGGTGTAAAGTAAGGAGAAGATGCATGTTTTTAGAACGTTTGATTAGCGGAGTTATATTAGTAATTCTGGCGGTTGCTTGTATAGGAACAGGTGGTAATCTGCTTCTAGGCATAGTTGGGCTTTTGTCTCTTATAGGACAATTTGAACTATACCGTGTTTTTAAGTTGGAGAAAACAAGGCTTGCATATATAGGATATATAGGAACAATTGTTTATGAATTGCTTTTATTCTGGAATAAAGAGGCGTGGATAGAAGTATACTTATTAGCAGTATTGTTAGTTTTTTTAATTACCTATGTGATATCTTATCCTACGTATGTTTTTTCGCAAATTGCTATGATTTATACAGGATTAATGTATGTAACCATGTCTCTTTCATGTTTGTACCAGGTAAGATGTATGGAAGGTGGAATTTATCTTGTCTGGATCATTTTTATTGCTGCATGGGGATCGGATACTTGTGCCTATTGTGTAGGAAAACTAATTGGAAAACATAAAATTCCAAGTCCGCTTAGTCCAAAGAAAACTATAGAGGGATGCAGTGGTGGTGTAATAGGTGCAGCATTGCTTGCATTTTTATATGGGTGGTTACTCCAAGATAAATTGTTACCATTTGGATATTTGCCATGGCATTTTTTGGTAATGGGTGCGATAGGAGGAATTTTATCTCAAATTGGAGATTTAACAGCATCGGCAATCAAAAGAAATTATGATATTAAGGATTATGGCAAATTGATTCCGGGACATGGAGGAATAATGGACAGATTTGATAGTATATTATTTACTGGACCATTGACCTATATTTTCTTAAATATATTGTAACTGTTCAAAACCATGAACAGTTACGTTTAAGACCATAAATATTCGCCTTCGGCGAAGGGCTTAAACATTACAAAAAACACAGTAAATGCGTGTTTCTACCTGAATAGTTACAATATATTACAAAATATATAAGTTATGTGAATAATTAAGGCTGAACTGTTATAATAAATTGTAAAAATAAAGTGACTGTTTGGAAGAGAAAGTATCTGTTTTAGCTACAGATAGGAGGCGGAGGAATGAAGAAAATAGCAATTTTAGGATCTACTGGATCTATCGGAACACAGACATTAGATGTAGTAAGAAATAATCAGGATTTAGAAGTCATTTCTTTAGTAGCAGGAAGTAATATAGAGAAATTAGAAGAACAGATTCGGGAGTTTCATCCTAAAGTAGTGGCTCTTTGGAATGATAAAAGTGCACAAGAATTAAAACAAAGGGTAAAGGATATTCCAGTTGAGGTATTGTCTGGTATGGATGGAATGATAAGTTGTGCTACGCTTTCTGATGTGAAGATTGTAGTAACTGCAGTAGTTGGAATGATTGGTATTCTGCCAACTGTTGAAGCCATTAAGGCTGGAAAAGATATAGCTTTGGCAAATAAGGAGACTCTTGTTACAGCAGGACATATCATTATGCCGTTGGTGGAAAAATATAAAGTGGCATTATTACCAGTAGATAGTGAACATTCTGCAATCTTTCAGGCACTGAATGGTGAGAATAATAACAAAATCAGCAGAATTTTACTTACGGCTTCAGGTGGTCCTTTTCGCGGGAAAAAGAAAAAAGATTTAGAAAACATCCAATTGGAGGATGCTTTGAAACATCCAAATTGGTCTATGGGAAGAAAGATAACAATTGATTCTTCCACTATGGTAAATAAAGGATTAGAGGTAATTGAAGCAAAATGGTTGTTCCATGTGGATTTTGAACAAATTGAGGTTGTAATACAGCCACAAAGTGTGATACACTCTATGGTAGAGTTTGCGGATGGAGGAATTATAGCTCAACTTGGAACTCCTGATATGAGGTTGCCAATCCAATATGCCTTGTATTATCCAGAGCGTCGTCCATTGCCTGGCGACAGAGTGGATTTTTATCAATTATCCCAGCTTACATTTGAAAAACCAGACTTAGAGACATTTAAGGGATTGAAATTAGCTTATCAGGTGGGAAAAACAGGTGGAAGTATGCCTACAGTATATAATGCCGCAAATGAGTATGCAGTAGCAAAATTTTTGAAAAGAGAAATTAAATATCCAGAAATCATAGAAATGATTTCTTGTGCCTTAGATGCACACCAATACATAAGTAATCCTTCTGTGCAAGATATTCTTGAGATAGAGCAGGAAACTTATCGGAACTTACAGGAAAAATGGAAGTAAAAATACAAGTATAGAAATAGGAAAGTGGAGGAAGATATGAATATTATCATTGCATTATTAGTGTTCACAGTAATTATTGTGTTGCATGAGATGGGACACTTTTTACTGGCAAAGAAAAATGGAGTTGGAGTAACAGAATTTTCTGTTGGTATGGGACCAAGGTTGATTACTTTGGTGAAAACGGATCAAGGAATGAGTTGTAAGCTGCTTGCTAATACGAAGTATTGTGAAAGCAGGGAGGATTGGGAAAATAAAACGAAATACTCTTGGAAACTGTTGCCAATTGGTGGTTCTTGTATGATGGTGGGAGAAGATGAGGTAAATGAAGCACCAGATTCTTTTCAGAAAGCTGGAATTTGGGCAAGAATTTCTATTATAGCAGCAGGTCCGGTTTTTAATTTTATTTCTGCTTTTATATTTGCAATAATCTTGATTGCAAATGTGGGATATAATCCTTCCGAAATTACTTATGTGAAAGAGGGAAGTCCGGCAGCAGAGGCAGGCTTGCAAGAGGGAGACCGAATTACGGAAATAAATGGAGACAGTATTTCGATTGGCAAAGATTATGATGTATATTTTAATCTGCATGTGATTGGTGACGAACCATTGCATATAAAATATGTTACCAGTGAAGGAGAGAAAAAAGAAGTAGATGTAGATCCTAACTATAGTTATTACCGGTTAGGGTATAGTTATGGTTCGTCAGACGAAGGAGCAAAAGGAATTGTTATAACTGCGATAGAGAAAGATAGTCCTATGGATCAAGCAGGAGTAAAAGTCGGTGATACGGTTACTGCTTTTAATGGGATAGCTATTCAGGAAGCAAAGGATATGGAAGAGTATTTGGCAAAAAATCCGCTTACAGGGGAAGAAATTACACTTACATACCAAAGAGAGAAGGAATCCAAAACCGTAAAATTGACACCATATTATGCCACAGTCAAATCCTTACAGATTTCTATGGGAAAATATGAAAAGGGAAATGTGTTGCAGGTAGTAAAATATGGAGCTTCTGAGATTCGTTTCTGGATTGAAAGTACCTTAAAGAGTTTGGGAATGATGATACGGGGAAAAGTAAGTAAAGATGATGTTTCTGGTGTAGTGGGTATTGTGGATATGATTGGTACTACGGTTGATGCCAGCAAAACTGCATTTACGACATTCTTGAACTTATTAAACATTGCAATCTTATTAAGTGCAAATCTTGGTGTCATGAACCTAATTCCGTTTCCAGCCTTAGATGGAGGACGATTGATTTTCCTATTTATAGAATTATTTAGAGGAAAACCAGTGGATCAGGAAAAGGAAGGAATTGTTCATTTAGTAGGAATTGTCTTGCTTATGGCACTTATGATATTTGTAACCTATAATGATATTGCGAGAATTATAGGTGGATGATAAAATATATAAAGAAATATGTGTTTTGTTATAAAAAAGGATGGATATACATGAGGAAACTCTTATGGACATTCCTTTTTTGTAACTGTTCAGAACCCCTCATTCGGATTTTTCCAGAATATACATAATACCTAATGATTTCCCATAATGGCTGGTAAAAATCCTCATGTGGACATCAGTCCAATAAAAGTGAGTATACAAATTGCATTTAATAAATAAATTTATTTATTAAATGCA
>JAAVHR010000053.1:0-29534 GCA_014799595.1 Clostridiales bacterium
GTGTTTCTACCTGAATAGTTACTTATGCTTTTACTATAAATGTCCATGCCTGTTGATACAGACATGGACATTTACTGTAATCGTTCAACCCATAGGATAAACTGTTACCATCTACTACATAAATTTCTTTAGTTCCTCCATAATATAATCTGCACATTCTTCTACCGTCTTATCAACAGTATTCACTACAATGTCTGGATGCTCTGGCACCTCATAAGGGCTGCTAATACCAGAAAAGTTTGGAATTTCTCCAGAACGTGCTTTCTTATATAATCCTTTTACATCTCTTTTTTCACATTCACCTAATGGCGTGGCTACATAAATTTCTACAAAGTCTTTTTCGCCTACTATCTTTCTTGCATTTTCTCTGTCTGCCTCATAAGGAGAGATAAATGAAGTAATGGCAATAATTCCCGCATCATTCATTAACTTACAAACTTCCGAAATACGGCGGATATTTTCTATACGATCCTGTTCTTTAAATCCTAAATTTTTATTCAGCCCCATACGGATGTTATCACCGTCCAATGACATTGTATGTTTGCCTTGGCTGCATAATCTCTTTTCAATTTCATTTGCCAGTGTAGACTTTCCAGACCCAGATAATCCAGTAAACCAAAGGGTCTTTGGTACTTGATCTTTTTGTTTTGAACGAAATTCTCTGGTAATATCCATATTCTGCCATATTACATTATCCCCTCTACGAAGAGAATGTTCAATAACTCCGCAGGCAGATGTCATGTGGGTTACTCTATCCACCAAAATAAATCCACCCAAATCTTTATTGTGCTGGAAATTGTCATATATAATCTTATCAGAAACAGAAATATCACATACTGCAATCTCATTTTTTGTAATATGGTCTGTTGGTACATGTACTCCACTGTTCACATCTATTCTATATTTTAAGTTCATTACCACTGCAGGAATTTTTTTTGTTCCGACCTGTAAAATATAATTCTTTCCTGCAACCAATTTGCCATCATCCATCCAAAGAAGCTTTGCAGTAAATACTGTGCTTACCTTTAGCTTACTATTCTTACAAATCACACAACCTCTTGAAACATCTACTTCTTTGTCAAGCTGAATCGTTACTGCTTGTCCCTTCCATGCCTGCTCCACCTTAGAATCTGTATTATAAATTTCCTTTACTTTCGCAGTTTCACCACTAGGAAGTGTTGTTACCTCATCTCCCACACAAACAACTCCACTGGAAATTTGTCCTTGAAAACCACGGAATGTATGATTAGGGCGGCTTACACGCTGTATAGGAAGTACAAATTCATCTTCTATGGATACCTGTCCTACAGAAATATTTTCCAAATAAGCCAGTAATGGTTCACCATTAAACCAAGACATATTGTTTGATTTCTTTGTAATAAAATCTCCTTCTGTAGCGGAAACTGGGACTACATAAATACTTTCAAAACTAAATTCCTGGGAAAATGCCCGGACACTCTGTTCAATCTCCTCAAAAGTCTTCTGGTCATATCCCACTAAATCCATCTTATTGACTGCAAACACCATGTGTTTAATACCCATTAAAGCACAAATTCTGGTATGACGCTTTGTCTGAATCATAATCCCTTTTGATGCATCTAACAAAATAATTGCCAAATCTGCAAAAGAAGCACCTACTGCCATATTACGGGTATACTCCTCATGTCCCGGAGTATCTGCCACAATAAAACTTCTTTTTTCTGTAGTAAAATAACGGTATGCCACATCAATGGTAATTCCTTGTTCCCGCTCTGCCATAAGCCCATCTAAAAGAAGGGAATAATCAATCTTTCCACCATTACTTCCCACTTTACTATCAAGAGCAAGAGCCTTCTCTTGATCTGCAAATAGTAATTTTGCATCATATAACATGTGTCCAATCAATGTAGATTTTCCATCATCTACACTTCCACAAGTAATAAATTTTAACATTCCCTGCATCTTAGAAATACCCCTCTCTCTTTCTTCTTTCCATACTTCCTGCGGCTTCATGATCTATCACCCGGCTGGTTCTTTCTGAAGAAACAGCACCAAGGGTTTCTTCAATAATGGCATCCAAAGTATCTGCGTCCGACTCGACACCACCAGTAAGAGGATAACATCCAAGAGTACGAAAACGAATCTTCTTCTGTTCTACCTGTTCCCCAGGCAACAATTTCATTCTATCATCATCTACCATAATAATATTTCCATCACGGATTACTACTGGGCGTTCCTTTGCATAATAAAGGGAAGGAATAGGAATATTCTCTTTACGGATATACTGCCAGATATCTTTTTCTGTCCAATTAGAAAGAGGAAATACACGCATGCTTTCTCCTTTATTTATACTTGTATTGTATAACTTCCACATCTCAGGTCTTTGATTCTTGGGATCCCATGCTTGTGCTTCATTACGGAAAGAAAATACTCTTTCTTTCGCTCTTGACTTCTCCTCATCTCTTCTGCCACCACCAAAAGCTGCTGTAAATCCATATTTATTCAATGCCTGTTTTAATGCTTGTGTCTTCATAATATCTGTATAGGCAGAACCGTGTTCAAAGGGATTGATGCCATCACGGATTCCATCCTCATTTTTGTATACTAATAGCTCAATACCAAGCCTTTTTGCAGTTTCGTCACGGAATTCAATCATCTCCCGAAACTTCCAAGTTGTATCAATATGCATAAATGGAAAAGGTGGCTTTTCCGGATAAAATGCCTTCATCGCAAGATGTAACATTACCGAACTATCCTTTCCAATTGAATAAAGCATAACCGGTTTCTCACACTCTGCTGCAACTTCCCGCATAATATAAATTGCTTCTGCTTCTAATTGTTCTAAATGGCTTAATTCCATCATCTGTGAATCCATCCTTTCTGTATTGTGTTACTGTTCACACCTGCGGTGCAAACAGTAACGGAATCCAGCCTATTAAGAGTCCGCCTTCGGCGAAAGGCTGGATTCTTCTCTACCACTACTTGTTCTTACGTACTTTGCAGCAAGTGCAAAGTACTACCTGTGAACAGTAACTGTATTGTCGCTTCCTTTTTAACCCCTTATCTAAATATTCTTTATGTGTAGCCATATATATAGTAAACGCATTAAATAAATGCATTTACTATAATTGGCAAAATATACCTTACCGTTTTCTTGTGGCATAGTTGTGTCGCACTGAAAAAATTCCTTTTTTATTATACCATTTTTAATCAAAAATAACAATTAAGTCATGTCATTTTCATGTATGGTGTTAAGCATATAAAAGTATATGTGCAATCTGTCCTCTGTGAGCAATCTCACTTGTGCAACTTGCTCATATACTTTTGCATGGCTGAATTATAAAAACAAAAAACAGCCCATATATAACATGGACTGTTTTTTATTTTTTATAGCTATTTTATAGTTTCTATTAAACTATTTTACTTCAACTTTTACTACTGTGCTTGTTCCTTCAACAGTAACTTTTACATAATATTTTCCTGCTACAGTAGTTTTTTTACTGCTAAGTTTAATTTCTTTCTTAGTCTTATCAAATGTTGCAGTTAAGTTTTTATTCACTGTTGTACAACCCTCGTCGCCATATACTGCTACTGTATATTTAGCGTTGTCAGAAATTCCGCTTCCTGTTACAGTCAATACTGCTGAACCTGTTGCTGTCATTTCATAAGTTGTTATTTCAGCTTTGTCCTCATCCAAAACTTTTACACTCTGAGCTACAACACCTGGTACATCAAAAACTCTTACCTCAGAGTTTACTGTAGCACCTTTCTTGTCGCAGATACGATATAAAATTACATAATCATCAAGCTTTTCGCCTTTTTTAAGAGAAAGTTTTCCTGTACCAAGTTTATTTTTTGCCTTATCTTGTGCAGTTACAGTTGCCCATGTAACTTTCTTGTTAACTTTTGCAACAATGGCAGCACTAGATACAGCTTTCAAAGTTTTTCCATCATCTGATGTATAATCTTTGATATCTGTTTTCTTTGCAAAAGCAACCTGATACATGTCATCTGTTGTATTAGTGAATACTAATCCAGAATCATTCTTGTATGCTGTTTTATATCTTACATCTAATTTACCATCTCCTACTTTTGGTAAATCTGCGATTACAGCAGCACCAGATACTGGAGCTTCCAATGTAGCAAAAGAGGTATCTTCTTTCTTAATGGTTAAATATTTAATCTTAGAAGATGCTTTCTTTTCTGTTCCTGCAGTTCTAAAGTAAACAGTTTTTTCTGTTGTTCCATCCCATCCGAAATCACCAAGTGCTACAGTTTCTTTCTTAGTTGTTGCCTCTGTCCATGTTTTACCATTGTCCACACTGTATTGTACACTCTTAGGTTCAGATACCATCTTATCATTGTAGTTTACAGTAACATTAGGTGCTTTTGCTTTTGCTTTAATCTTTACATTTACAATCTTACCATAAGGTCTCACACCATCTTCAGCATTCACACGCATCTGTAAAGTTGCACCCTTTGCAGCATAATAGCTTAAATCAATATCCTCTGCATTATTCCACCAACCATTTACAGTTCTATACTGCACTGCACCAGCAGATACTGCTACTGGTTCTTTCTTTGTACCAGTATTAAAAGTCAAATAACCATTATCTGCATCACCTACAACATTTGTCTTCTTTGCCTCTTCAGCAGAAACTGTTCCAGAATAAGTAGCCATTAATGTATCTTGTGCTTTCAAATCTACTGTTACAGGTTTAATCTCTTCAATAGAAGATCCTGTAGCAACACAAAGAACCTGTTCTTTCTTTCTGTTAACCCAGCTTATATCAAAAGAACCCTCACCATCAAACTCCATAGCTTCATAAGCAGCTGCTTTTGGATACTTAATGTTACCATTTTTATCCTTGGTAGTAACTGCATAGTATATTACATCAGCCTCTGCTCCATTCTTTAAAGATACATTAGCCTTCTCTTGGTCTTCCCAAACCTCTACATCTAAGGCACTTGTTGCTTCTGCTTCCTTTACTGTTGCAGCCTCTACCTTCTCATTCTGGTATACCGGCATTGCTGGAATACTTAATGCCATTGCTGTTGCCATAGCCATAGCCATGGACTTTTTGAATCTCTTACTCATAGTAATCATATAATCGTCCTCCTTACATTACCCCTTACGTTCATCCTTGAACGCGGTTATCATTGTCTCGCATCCAGCGGTTTGTACAAATGGTAAGCTCCTTTGTATCATTCCACTTTCACGTAATTAATTTAGCAAAGATGTCCTTAGCCGCTATCTTCGCTAAGAATCTGAATCACGTATTTCTTCATCCCAACACCTCCTGCAATATTCATTCTGTATTCTTTCTAATTTCCTCTCAAAATTAAAAGAATAATTGGTAATAATTACTATCTTATTTGATAGCCTTGTAAACTTATTACTTATATCGTCTTGTTTTCTTGGAAACTTAACCACTTTTTCACAATTTTTCTTCTTTTACTAAAATTCTAAAACTCGCTAATGATAGGGGTTTTAGAATTTTGTAATATTTTCGTATGTATTTTTATTGTTTTTGTAATATTTTTGTAATATTTGTTTTTTCTATTTCTTATTAATCCTCAATTATTCCATATTTTAACATATTTTTGCAGCTCAAGCAAGGCAAAAACATGGCAATAATATAAATTCTGGTAACAGTTCAGTTGGGTCTGCACACTCCGCTGTGCAGACCGTATAAGCGATTAAAACAGGAAAAGGAATTGGGCAATTTACATGCGAAGCTTGCCCAATTCCGTAACAGGTCAGCCCCCGGCTGAACTGTTACAATTTCTGTAACACCTGTTACTGTTCACACCTATGGTGCTAACAGTAACGGAATCCAGCCTATTTTAATTCACCCTTGGCGAAAGGCTGGATTCTTGGTTGCTTTACATTTTGGCACATAGCTTGACAGCAAGTGTCAAGCTTGTGAATGAACAGTAATTAACACCTTTCTATTATACATACTATTCTTTTTTCATATAGCCTCATTACTTCCGCCAATCAGCACTTGCTTCCCTTCAAAAGCAAATCCATAGTGACGGATTCTTTCTTTTGATATTCCTTTTTCCAGCAATTCTGCATCATATTGTTTTTTTTCAATTTGTGCAAGTGCAGATGCCAGTGTCTCAGACAGATTTTTTTCCTTTTTCGGCTGATATACCTTAAATTCAATAATTATCGCATCCAATTCTTTACATAAAGGTTCCAGCATTACATCATATCTCCCAAGCCCGCTTTCCCGGTTGAATTTCAAATAGTATTTCCCTTTTAATTCCACAAGAAGTCCCAGAACAAAACCATGATAAAATCTTTCTGGCTCAGAAATCTCAGAAACCTGTTTTCCTGTGTCGAAGTAACTAAAGGTAGTCAATGCCACTTGGTTCATATAGTATTCCATTTCTTCTATGTCCCCTTTTAATAATGCAGAAATAAAAGCATTATAGGAATCATTTCCATCCTCAAACCAATTAAGAATCATATCCTCGAACATTAACCTTACTTCTTTGTTTGTCAGTGCCAGTTGATATATTCTTTTCCCATCTTCTTTCTGATAATATTCTGTAACTTTTAAATATCCGCTTGCCAGCAACAGACTCCATATTGCTCCTTTTTTCCTGTTCAACTGCTCAAAAACAATCTGTTCATCCATTTCTGTAGAAACTTCTCTCCCCTGCAGCAAATCCAACATAAACTGTTTAATCGTTGGATTTCCCTGCGTGATTAACTTTCCTGCCAGACTGTTGGAACTGGTATTTGCCCAGTAAGTGGTAAATTCTTTCTCTTTCAAATAACTCAAAATAGACCATGGGTTATAAATATCTGTTGTATTTCCGAATACAAATCCATCATACCATGATTTTACCTCTTCCTTCCTGCCTTCCAGTCCCTGTTCCTCTAATGCACGAAAAACCTCTGCTTCTGTAAAACCAAAGGCTGTCATATAATTTGTTGCTGTGGTAGTAACAACCCGGACATTATTAAAATCTGAAAATATGGATTCTTTACTTACTCTGGTAATTCCAGTCATAATAGCACGGTACATATATGGATTGGTCTTAAATGTAGAATTAAATAAATTTCTGATAAATCCTACCATCTTATCCCAATATCCATTTACATAAGCCTCCTGCATTGGGGTGTCATATTCATCCAATAAAATCAGTACATTCTTTTCATAATATCGGGAAAGATAACCACACAAGTTGTGTAATGCTATACCAGCCTTTCCTTCTCCCATATCCCTATCCACCGATTCATAAAATTTTCTTTCCCGTGGTTTTAGAAAATCTTCTTCTATTAAAAAGTCAAATTGATCATATAAACATGCAATATTTTCGCAAATTGATTCTAATGTTCCCTCATAAGTTTCTGCCTTTACATTAGCAAATGATAAAAAGATTACTGGATAGGTGCCCTGTAGTTCTTGGTACTTCTCTTCTTTCCAAATAGAAAGTCCCTCAAACAAATCTCCCCTGTTTTTATAGCGGTTCGAAAAAAAACATTCCAACATACTCATATTCAATGTTTTTCCAAATCTTCTTGGTCTGGTAATTAATGTAACATCATCCTTGTTGTTCCACCATTCCTTAATTAACAATGTCTTATCTATATAAAAACAGTCCTCTGTTCGTATTTTTTCAAAACTCTGGATTCCAATTGCTATCTGTCTTGCCATAACTCCTCACCTCCTTTGGTCTATAATCTAGTCTTGATTGCTTTCATTGCTCTCTTTTTAATCTCCAGATTATTATAATGCGGAGATTCGTCAAGCAATTGGTAAACTGACATAACTTCTTTTCTTTCTGTTGTTTGTAACATTTTTATCTCCTTCTTTTTCTTCACAAGGAAATAAAATATAAATGACACTTCTAAACTATATCACAATTATATCAAAACTCCTTGTAAACATCTATCAGTTATTTGAATTTTCGTATGAAATATACGAAAGAAACTTTAGAATTTTAGCAGAATGCTAACACAGTGAGTATTCTATCATAAATAGACAAAGATAGCAAGACCTTATTCAAAACCATTATGGAAAATAGTAACAACTCGTTACTGTTCATTGTCAGTATATCCTATTATAAGAAAAATACTTGCCATTATGCATTCTATATGATACAATAAGCAGGCATTGGCAAATCTGCCTATGCTTCTTAGATTCATTCGTAGATTCTTACGAAGAAACCCTGATGCTGGATATCAATACTGGGAAAAACAGACAGTTAATGGAAAGCTGTACATATCTGAAGGATTATTCTGACTTTGTGGGTAAAGCCAAGGAATATAGAAAGTTGGGATTTGACTTATCAACCGCTATAAATAATGCCATAGAATACTGCATCAAACAGAACATCATGAAAGATATTTTAGAGAAACACAGATCGGAGGTGGCTAGATTGATATTCAGGGAATTTGATGAAGCAGAATTTATACGACACCAGCAAAAAGAAGCGGAAGATTTAAGGAAACCGATTAGACTAACTAAAGAAGAAGCTGAGCAATCCAAGAAACAAACCAGACTTGCTATCGAAGAAGCCAAACGGCTTCGCAAAATTTTAGAAGCAAATGGTTGGCTGAATAAAAGAAGGAGTCATTTGTGGCTCCTTCTTTTACTTTCATGTCACACTCTTCTAAGTTTTCCCTTATATTCTTCCCATGTCATTTCCCGATTAAAATCCCAATCCACATTTTCCTTTAAAACCTTTGCAGGTACTCTACCAATCATCACATTATTAGGAAACGTTTTATTCACCAAACTGTTCGCCCCTACAATAGAATTATCTCCAATATTTGTACCTCCTAAAATACTAACCTCCATACCCAGCATACATGCTTTCCAATATAAACAGATTTTCTGCCTTCATAAATACTTTCTTTCTCTAAATCCATTATCGCATGACCAGATTCTCCTTTAATTTTCACATAATAGGAAATAAGTCCCTATTCTCCCATATAAAATTCAGAATCTTCTACAATTCTTAGTTCTAAATGATGACCTAAATTACATTCTTGTTCAAATACAATTTTAGAATCATCCATTGCTTTTAAAAAAATAATTATCATTTATTTTGCAATTATTTCCTATTACAATCATCGAATTATTATATATATATATATCACTTAATTTTCGCTTATTCTCACATTGTCACCTATATGCAATTGAGAATTTCAATCCAAATAAATAGTTACATTATCACCAAATGTAACATTTTTACCTATAAAAACAGTAGAAGCTACACTTATACAAAGTCCTCCTCCTCTTTCAAAATAAAAACTTCCATTAATTGTATTTCCGTCTCCGTCTTGATAGGAATGTCTACATTTTTTTAATTCTGTAACTTTCTCAATATAAACATAGTCTTCTTCTTGATAAGACTTGTTCTCCATAAAAGCAAAAATAGATTCATGTTCTACTAAGGAAATTATAACATAATGTTTTTTAGGATTTAAAATATCAGGATTATACACCTCCAATCCTTCATACACCTCTCCCACTTTTTTAGAATCCACAAATCCAGACACTTCTAAATCCATTTCTTTTAACAATTCTGCTATTTATTTTTCTCTTTTCCATGCTCCCCATATAATTACTTTTCTATGATTAATATATTGTACAATATTCTGTATCCTTTCCTATAGACCAATCATATTTACACCATTCCTTTATCATATCTAATACCTAGATAACCATCTATAACCTTGAGACTACGACATATTTAATTTCCCCTATTTTACCGCTCGTCCTATACCTAAAATTATCAATTATCCCCTTTCTCATTTATTAGATTCAAAAACTTTTCTAGTATATACACCAACCACTTTTGATCTCCATTTAATCCTATAACACAATTTTCAAGAAATTCTTCCCTTGTTGGTCCTTTCCAATCCTTTAACCATTCATTTACAGGTCTTGGCATAGGTAATTTTTCTGGTATCTGTTCTGTATCATATAGTCTTTTAAAAATCTCACGAACTACATATTTATTTTCCCCATTCCGCACTCTATCATAATCTAATTCTTTTGAAAATACAGTTTCTGCGTATGGTGCAACAAAGTCAATTCCAGCAAGATTGCACGCATTATCATAAGATCCAACACTTTCCCTAAAGAAAAAATTATACATAAATTTGTGAACATCTACATATCCATTCTTCTCATATTCCATATATGGTTCTAATATCAATTTTGGTTTTTTTAAAACTTTCCAAGGTATAACAAAAGAATATCTATCTATAAATTCACCAAACAACCAATCCTTTGATAAAAGTTGATTAAGTCCACCATATATACAATCAGCACTTTCACCAAAAATTAACTTTTCAAAACCATCTGTCTTTGCTTGCAAAGCCGCTTTGTATATTTGTATTTCTATAGAATGTATTGGTGCACCCTTACTTAACATTAATTCAGATGCATACCTCTCCATATCTTGCCAAGTAATTTCTACAATCTTATGTTTCAATCCACATTCTTTTGCAATCTTTGCAGCCTTTTTACTCTCATCCTTTACTGCCACACCTGGCACTACACAACGAAAAGTATATGCTGTACTCCCCTCAGGCATGAACTTAGCAAGTATTGCGGAATCAATTCCACCAGATAGTGCAAGTGCTGCCTTTCCATTTTTTGTAACCTCTCCTACCCTTTGTTTTAAATACTTTTCTAATTGTTCACTATTATATATAGGAAATCTCTCCTGATATTGATATATGTTAGGTTTTATTCCATTTGCAAATGTCAAATTCTCATCAGCTATTGTTCTATACATTAAAAATGAACTCATACAATACTCTTTATCAACCTTCATGTTCTCGCTCCCTTACAATTAGCTATACTTATATGCGTGATATGTGTGCCATCCAACCCTTTGCTCCACAGGTGGTAATGTCATATAATCTCCATAAGTCCTTGAAAGAATATAATCATAATTACTTGGTCCATTCAATTTCATTCCTTCAAAGTCATATTTTACACTATTTAAATAATATTCTTGTGGAACTATTGTCTTGGTATAATGATTAGAAGAAGATGCAACATACTTGCTCTCATAAAAATCATATTTTAATAAATACTGAAAAGTTTCTGTTGCAATTTCCTGACATTTTTTCTTATCATATAAACAATTCCACTTTCTCATTTCCAATTGCTTAAAACCTTCTAAATATGCATCTATTTCTTCCATTGTATCAGGTACACCAAATAGAGGAAAAACATCAATACTTACTCCTGCCGAAAATTGCATCGGAAAATGATTTGAATCTACTATGTATTTTTCCGAAAACATATTCCCCAATTCATCATAATAATCCGAATCATCAAACGATGTAACTATTGAATAATTCTTATCATTTTTTAATATCTCAGAAAGTGTTATCATGTCCCTAACTTCCATTAACACATCTATATCATCATCCCAAGGTATAAATCCTTTATGACGTACAGCTCCCAAAAGTGTTCCTCCAAAAAGATAATACTTTAAATTATTTTCGGTACATATCTTATCTAAATATTTCAACACACATAGCATTTCCGTTTTAATTTCATCTTGTGTTAATAGCGTGAAACCACTGCGGTCTACGAAACTATAATCATTCATTAATTCTGGTAAATCTATAATTTTAATAAAATGTCTGCCCTTTTCATAACCCATTTCTTCCAACTGCTTTTCCATTGCATCTTGGAATCCTGAAGCAATCAGTACTAAAACGTTCTCATCAAAGTCGTTTTTTAAATATTCTGGTGAATATATATCTAATCCATAAGCCTTTTTTCCATGCTTCATTTTGGCATTATCAATAATATAACTTATTTTCATGTCCTTTTTTTCTAAATAGGCAACTATCATTCCAGATATTTTGCTTGTGCCAAAAAGTACAATATTTCTTTTTTCTCCTTGAAACTTTGTAACAAATTCTTCTAAATTATTATAAAACACCTTTACAGCATTTTCATATCTCACATATCCCATAAATCCGCCTCACTTTACATCTGCTAATGTTTCTCCCCTAATTGCTTTTAATGCTTCTCTTATCTTCGTTGAAGATGTATTCTTCGTATATGGAAAATATACTATTTGAATACCTGCATCATGAAATTGTTTCTCATATTCCTTCCATTTATCTGTTCCATACCAATCATCACCAACAAACATAATTCTGGCACCTATTTTCATACATGCTTCCAGTTTATTCATGTCGTATTGTGGTACTGCTGCATCCACATATTTACAACTTCTTACGATTTCAATTCTATCTTCAAAAGGAATCATGGACTTCTTCCCTTTATATGCTACAAGCTCATCCACTGTTACACCAACAATTAGCTTATCGCACATTCCCTTTGCATTTTTTAATAAATTCAAATGTCCTATATGAAACAAGTCATATACTCCTGTTGTATATCCTATCAGCAAAATATCCCCCCTTGCATAATCAATTACCATTTTTTGACTATAGCAGCCATTTATGATTCCAAAATATAACTATCAAATGATAATGTCCTCATACTCTACTCTTTCTCTGCTAAATTTATTTTTCTTTCTTTTTTCAAATTATTATATATGTTTTAATGCTTCTCTAATATCCTCTACCCCAAGCCACTCCACATTATTACCTGAATTATATTCAAATTCATCTTCCACTAGCTTACCACCTGGTGTGAAATATTTGGACTTACTCCACCATTCATAATTTGGATAAATAATATAGTGCTTGTCATATTCATAGGTGCTTCTACAGTCATCCTTTGTAACCATAACTTCATGTAATTTCTCGCCTTCACGAATACCAATTTCTTTGATTTTACAATCTGGTAACATAGCATAAGCCAAATCATTGATATGAAAAGATGGAATTTTGGAAATATAGGTTTCTCCGCCCTTAGATTCTTCTAACGCTTTAAAAACAAGTTCCACTCCTTGCTCCAAAGTAATCCAGAATCTGGTCATACGGCTGTCTGTAATCGGAAGCTCTGTTCCACCGTTTTCAATAATTTTTTGGAAAATTGGAATGACTGAACCACGGCTTCCTGCTACATTTCCATACCGTACAACAGAAAAAGTTGTTCCCTGTACACCACTATAAGCATTTGCTGCCGTAAATAACTTATCAGACACTAATTTAGTTCCACCATATAAATTAATAGGATTTACTGCTTTGTCTGTAGAAAGTGCAACAACCTTCTTTACTCCTCTGTCTAATGCTGCATCAATAACGTTTTGTGCTCCATGAATATTTGTCTTAATTGCCTCCATTGGATTATATTCACAAGTTGGCACCTGCTTCATAGCGGCTGCATGTACCACATAATCTACACCATTAAATGCACGATATAAACGCTCTTTATCTCTAACATCTCCAATAAAGAAACGAACCTTACTCATATCTACCTTGTCCGCAAAATCAGTTTTCATAACACTTTGCTTGAACTCATCTCTGGAATATATAATAACCTTTGCCGGATTATATTTTTCAAAAACCATCTCTAAGAATTTCTTACCAAAAGAACCTGTTCCTCCAGTTACTAAAATTACACTATCATTTAACATCTTCTTTTCCCTCCATATTCTCTTACGAACCTCCAACTTTAAAATCCCATCTTCTGTAATCCCCCATACTACTTGAAGGTATTGATAACTTTTTCATAGTATAATTATCGGCATTTTGTACAAAATTCTTAATGTCAGAATCCAGTATCTATATTGCTACTTAAGATCAAAGTGGGCAAGCCCACATCAACTCCCCTAACCCCTCATTCATGAGGGGATTGCACACTTTGNGTANCAGATGCGTGTTGCATGTTTTTTTGCAACAATAATCCTTACGCANCTTTGCAGAGCTTTTTAATTTATAGGACAAATTTTCCTATAAATTAAAAAATATAGCATCTGCTATATCTACTATAGCAGATGCTATTATAAATTTACTCCCCCAAAATTGTTATGATTCAGCCATATCGTAACAGTTCAGCCCATAGGCTTAACTGTTACAGAATTGGGCAAGCTTCGCATTTAAAATTGCCCAATTCTATTCTTGTTATACACTTTCTTACGGTCAGCACAGTATATGTGCAGACCTACATGAACTGTTACGCCATATCATTCATGTATTACCAACATATACTATANTAAGTAAAAATTCATTTTTTTGACTGAAACATAACCAGATATTACATATATAAAATCTTAATCCTCAATTATTGCAACAAGTTCAATACTCCCTGAGTCATCTGATTTGCCTGAGCAAGCATTGACTGTCCAGCCTGCATAAGAATATTATACTTGCTGTATTCTGTCATTTCTTCTGCCATATCTACATCACGGATACGGGATTCTGCAGCCTGTAAGTTTTCAGCAGANGTATCTAAGTTGTTAATACTATGCTCNAAACGNTTCTGAAGAGCACCAAGATTTGCACGTTCATCAGATACCNTNCGAAGTGCATTATCATAAGCTTCAATTGCAATAGAAGCCATAGATTGTGAAGTAACCGTCAANGCAGCTCCAACATTTCCTNCATTTGCCTTAGCCATTTCATTATCTACAGAATTGGTTAAAGTACGGATAGCTGTAGTCTGGGTAATTCCCAAATCTTTAGCNTTCATGCTGGCAATTCCAAGNAAAGCTTCCTGACCACCATTTGCACCAATCTGNACACGAAGTGCTTCTTTACCTGTAGTCTGTGGTCTTGTCAAAGTAGCCTTCTGTAAATTAATNGTAACAGTATCTCCNGCTTTAATGTTTGCAAAACCAGAAATCTGAANAACATAATCTNCCATAGTTGCTGTATTAGAATTTGTAATTCTNAAAGNAGAAAGNTCTCCNGNATATTGTCCATTTGCAATTGTAATTGTTCCTGNNNNAGCNTCATAAGNTACATCNTGTCCTCTTAAGGATGCAATATTATATCCTTCTCCNANATTNNCNGCCTGAACTCCNTCTTTTGTAAACTCAATCCGGATAACATCGTCTATTGCAATAATAGAATTGGAAGAAACATCNTTCTCCACAACNTTNACTTCACCATTGATAAATGTACCCTCTGCAGAACCAACTCCAGGACGGAAACTCTTAGANCCTTCCAAAGAACCATCTAATAACTTCTTAGTATTAAACTCAGAAGTATTGGCAATACGGTCTACTTCGTTGGTCAACTGGGTAATCTCCTGCTGGATCTGCTCTCTGTCATCATCGGTATTGGTATCGCTGGCAGCCTGCACTGCTAANTCACGCATTCTCTGGATGATATTCTGTGTCTCCTGAAGAGCACCTTCTGCTGTCTGAATCAAAGAGATACCATCTTCTGCATTGCTGGAAGCCTGTGTCAAACCACGAATCTGTCCTCTCATTTTTTCAGAAATCGCAAGACCTGCTGCATCATCTGCCGCACGGTTAATACGGTAACCAGAGCTTAACTTCTCTGTAGAAAGCTTCACCTTTCCTGTAGAAATTCCTAATTGTCTGTTCGCATTCATAGATGCTATGTTATGCTGTACTATCATATCCTTATTCCTCCTTGAATCTTGTCCATAATACTATTGTTACATACTCTTTCGCCAAAGGGTAATACCAGTCATCCTATCTGTCCCCCTCATAACGTTCTGATACACGACCCACTGTATCATGTTTTCACAATAGATATCGGCATTATTTTTTNTTTCTTTNNTCCAAAAANTAATTTTTTACATATCTTTTAAATCTTTTTGCAAATTTACGAAATCTTTGCGTATAGTATACAATAATATATCACTTAAANGAATGTAATCTTTCACTGTCACAGCCTGCTGAACCTGCTCNAAATCGTCTCTCAGATCCACAGTATATCCTCTTTGTACCATTTCTTCCAGAAAGGCACCAATTGCTTCAATCAATTCCAGATAATATTGGTTAATATTCGCTTTATCTGGTGTGTAAATATCATCTGCTAATTTATCAATGCTTTCAATTACTTTTGCAATCATGCTTCTCCCTCCAACTGTTCCAGTTTATCTTCCATAAACGCAATCAGTTCCTTATATTGCTTTGTAACCACTATTGTAGTAACCTCCATAAGATACATAAGATGTTCCTGTAACTCCCAATTCCGTTTTACCGTTTCTCCTGTTACATCGTTCCCAATCTTTTTTACATAAATTATTGTCTGTTTCAAATTCTGCTGATAAAAAGTAATTAAATTTNTCTTTTCTTTAATCATAAAATCAATAATATCATTACCAGCCTGCATATTTACCACAATATCCACCAAATCATCCATAGGAAGATTTTCAAAATCTACACNCTCATATTTATTTATTATATCACAGTGTTTCTGGATTCTATCTTTTATATCTTGTAAATCTTTGAGCATCTCTTNTGCTGCTTNNATTATTTCCTNATANTTTTTCCTTGCAGTTTCNTTATCAAATACTTTATCCTCCAAACAATCTGACATGGAATAAGNCTTCTCCTTTGTACAATACTGGGCAATCGCATCCGCAAAAGTCATAATCTTAGTACCTTTAATCTTCGCTCCACCTTCTGTTGCATCAATCACCAGATTTTGATCTACAAGGATTCTTGCTTCCATCCCCTGTCGGAACATATTTAAATATTCAGTGGTTCGAACCNGTTCTCCATTAATATCTTCTACCCACANAGTACCTTTGTCTCCCTGTTTTTTCTCTTCCACTACATTTTCTTTGTGATACTTAGCATCCTCGCTGTGTTTTTTGTTATCTGTATAGGCAAAGTCCTGTCCAATGAGAATAATNGGNTCACACCCCATCTCACTTGCCACTGCATGTGCCACATTGGCACAGGAAAATCCCATGTTCAGCCATTCGATTGCNGGGAAGAAATTTCCCCACCAGCCATCGGCACCCCCTTGTGTCTTCTTCATTAATACTTTTTTNCCTGGGTAAGTTCCAATGATATCCGGCCACATAAGGCTCGGACCAATCAATACCATATCNGGATCCATCTCCTGGTTCTCGTAAAAATGTTTATACGTCGGCTCATCACGTTCAATAGAAGCAATCGCATCTGCTTTTACTCCAATTCTTCTACAAGCACGATANGCCGCATCNGTTGAAAGAATCACNGCTTTNCCTTCTGCCTGTTTTAACAATTCCACATTTTTATCTAAAGANGGTCCNCCACTGACTATGATTGCTGGTACACCCTTGAACTTTCCTCTTAATTCCGAAATACTGTTACAAAATGTACATCCATCTACACTGGTATAATTATTCCGTAATCCATTCATAACATCTGGTAAACTATTTCCAAGAGAATTAATTTCATACAAAATTGCTTTGCTAATCATCTTCACTGTATCAATCTGNAAATCCTCATATAATGCATAATAAGGCATGGANAGAATTTGCANATTGTGTACTAAATTCTCCCAATTCGAACCCATACACGCATATATCACATGCTCTAATATTTTCTCTTCTGCACAAGTAATAACNATTTTGTTACTGGCTATAATATCATCCAAATTCTCATGTGCAAAAATATAATTCATAATATATGCATTATTCTCAATTACTAAAATTCTGGTTCCCGATGTAGTATCCTGCATCAGCTTACGAAGTAATGCTACGTTGCCTATTCCAAATACCACAATTAAATGATCCTTCATAGGCTCCAGCCCTCTGGTCATCCGTTTTGCCTCTTCCAATGGCTGTTCACTACGCATACGATAATAGTATCCATCTTGATAAAAACATGGAATTCCATCTACTAACTGGCATTCTCCATCTGTAATTTGATAACTTTCTAAATACTNTCTTACCTCTTTCGAAAATTTATTCATCTTCCAAAAAGTTGTTATGTTTTTTTTGTATCTGTTTGCCATATTTTCTCCCTGCTCTTTGCTTAGCTTCTTNTTATGTTGTGTCTTAGTAACTATTTAGGTAGAAACACACATTTACTTTGCGTGTGACCTGAGAAAAAGTAAATTTTACAATATTTAAGCCCTTTCGCCNAAGGCGAATTATTATAGGCTTAAACATAACTGTTCATGTTTCTGAACAGTATCTTATATGTTATCGGCATTTCCTTAAGAATATGTAACAGTTTAGCCATGCAAAATATGAATGACATGGCTGGACTGTTACATACATGTAAATTCTTTCCCCCCATAAANCCAAAATAGCCAACTGCTTTCGCAGTTGGCCATTCTTTATCTTATGTAATTGTCTATATATTATCCTAATAGAGATAATACACCTTGTGCTGACTGATTTGCCTGAGCAAGCATTGACTGACCAGCTTGTTGCAAGATATTGTACTTGCTGTATGTGGTCATTTCACTTGCCATGTCTACATCACGGAAACGAGACTCAGCAGCCTGTAAGTTCTCTGCAGATGTATCCAAGTTGTTGATTGTATGCTCTAATCTGTTCTGGATAGCTCCAAGTTTCGCACGTTCTGTAGAAACTTTCTGAACAGCATTGTCATAAGCTTCAATAGCCAAGGATGCTGATGCCTGAGTTGTTACATCAAGAGCATCACCGATATTTGCACCATTTGCACTTGTAGTAGCAGCTCCTTCAGCAGAGATTGCTTGCATATGTTTTATAGAAGAAGTCTGGGTAATTCCAAGGTCTTTTGCTTTCATACTTGCAATACCTACTTGTACTTCCTGTCCACCGTTTGCACCAATCTGGAATCTGAGAGCATCTGCACCTGTTCTGGCTGGTCTTGTAAGGATAGCTTTCTGAAGGTTAATTGTAATTACATCTCCAGCTTTTAAGTTTGCTGCATTACTTACAACAAATTTGATTGATGTTGTTTCAGCNCCAGCAGATACTTGAGTTTTCAAAACTGATTTAGCATAGTTATATGCTCCATTTTCAATTTCAATTTCNCCAGTATCCTTAGAATACTTAACACTAGATCCATTTAGAGAAGCAATATTGTAACCATCAGTTTCTCCTTCAATTGCAGATCCGTCTTTTGTAAATTCAATACGGATTACATCATCTACTGCAGTTGCCAAAGCAGATACTGCTACTGTTCCATCCTGCTGACCTAACTTAACACTTACCACACCATTTGTAAAAGTTCCTTCAGCACTTGCTTTACCAGAATTGAATGATGTAGCACCAGTCTGGGAACCATCTAACAATTTCTTTGTNTTGAACTCAGAAGTATTTNCAATACNGTCAACTTCNTTTGTCAACTGTGTGATTTCCTGTTGAAGCTGTTCTCTATCATCATCTGTGTTTGTATCAGAAGCTGCCTGTACAGCAAGTTCTCTCATTCTCTGAATAATGTTCTGTGTCTCTTGAAGAGCACCTTCTGCTGTCTGGATTAAAGAAATACCATCTTCTGCATTTGCAGATGCTCTATCTAAACCTCTAATCTGACCTCTCATTTTTTCAGAAATTGCTAATCCTGCAGCGTCATCGCCTGCACGGTTGATTCTATAACCAGAGCTTAATTTCTCTGCTGATTTTGATAATTGATTTACTGAAATTCCTAAGTTTCTGTTAGAGTTCATAGCACTCATGTTGTGTTGTACTACCATTGCCATAATAATTCCTCCTTGAATTGCCAGTGACATCCTTGCCACTGTTGATAAAATTTACTGTTGTAATTGTATCTCCTGGCCGTACGCTCCAGTTCTATTTGATACGAAGTAAATGTTTTATTTTACTTGTTATATATATCGGAGTGGTTTAGCAAAACTTAACCCCTTTTTTGTTACGTTTTTGTTAAGTTTTGGTTTTTTATTTGCCTTTTTTTAACATTTTTGTAATATTTATTTCTTTTTATCTAAAAAATAGGACTGTCCTTGTGGACGGTTTGCCATGTGGCTATTATAGCGTTCTGTGGACTTTGTTCCTTTATGAAAAATGCGGACTTCTTCTTTCTTATTTCGGAAGAACAACTCCATCCACTGCTTATTCCGAACTTCCTGTGCCTGAAGTTTCACTGTCAAATCCGTAATCTGCTTTATCATTCCCTGCATTTCTTTAATTTCTGTTTCATATTTATATTTATTTACTGCAAATTCCTCTTTTACCCGGTTATAGACTTTTTCAAATCCTTCATCTGCATCTTCCAATTCCCCCAGCAATTTTCCTTTTTCTTTGTCGTTTTCATCTAAATCTTCCAGACTGGTTTGAGAATTTCTTAAAATTCTTTCCTGATCCATAACCACCTTCTCTAATCTTTCTAATATAGAGATTTTTTTCTTTAATGATGTAATTAATATATCTACATAAGTTTCCTTTGCATCCATAATTTTAATCCTTTCATTCATGGTGATGCCGTTGAAGGCAGCATATAGTTTTATACAGGTTACTGTTCACTCACAAACTTGACACTTACTGTCAAGCTATGTGCCAAAAACGTAGAACAGCCAAAAATCCAGCCTTTCGCCGAAGGCGAATTATAAATAGGCTGGATTCAGTCACTGTTAGCACTGTAGGTGTGAACAGTAACTTATACAGAAAAAGGCTATCTTACAAGACAGCCTTCTCCTTGATTTATTATTATTCCCCTAGTTATTCTGCTTCTTTTACCTTTTCCATTACTTCTTTCCATGTATCACGCATCTCTTTGATTCTTCCTGTAGCCTCTTCCAGCAAAGCAATATCTTTCTTTACATTAGCATCTACCAAAGTATAATAAATATATTCATATACACGGTCAAAATCCTGCGCCACCGGATAGTTAAAATCTAAGTTATTACGGAACTCAACAATAATTTTTCTGGCTTTCTGAATAAACTTATTGGTATTCTCATAATCATTTTTCTCCAAAGCAGTCTTCGCCATGTGACAAAACTTGATTGCTCCATCATAAAGCATAAGTGTTAATTCTGCAGGTGATGATGTCTTAATCTTTGTTCCCTGATATGCGTTTGCTGCTGCTCCTTGAAATGCCATAAAATATTCCTCCTTCATTATGGATATTTATCATATCCGTTCCCCATGTTTCGTAACAATTCAGCCCTTAGGCTAAACTGTTACAGAATTGGGCAAGCTTCGCATTTAAAATTGCCCAATTCTTTTCTTGTTATATACTTTCTTACGGTCAGCACAGTAAATGTGCAGACCTACCTAAGCTGTTACCATGTTTCTACTTCATATAATGCATATTAGTTCACTATGTATCCCATTAACCNCTAACCGGTAAATCCGGTTAGAGAAGATAATGCANTTGTCTGAGACTGCATNTGTGTCATNGCNTTTTCCATTGCAGTAAATTTTTTATAATATCTGTCTTCCATNTCNGTTAATTTCTTTTCCATTTCTTTAATTTGTTTCTTNTATGTAGTCTGNTCAGAATCCATTTTCTTGTCATTGTAGAAAGTTAATGCACTGCTAAGGGAGGTTCTCTCCATTTTCTTTGTTAANGCTTCATATAATGCCTGNCCCGCATCTGTTAANGTCTTCATTACTGCATCCGGATTAGANTCTATTGCCTCTTTTAATTTATTTGTCTCTGTAGANTATGTCTCATCATCTGGATCGCCAAATATATGCAGCTTACCTTTTTCTGTGTAATCACTGGAAGTCATAATGCCAAAACTTGCCAAAGAATATGCTACACCATCTACTTTTGTAGTTACAAATAATGAGGAACGCATTGCAGTAATAATCCCATTCAAAGTGCCATCACGACGAAGAAGAGAATCCTTAATCTTTGTTTCCCATTTTTCAATTTGATCTTCTGTCATGGCTTCCTTTTGCTCGTCTGTTAATGGATCATATCCTTTTGCACTTTTCGCGTCATGTTTCTCATTCAGTTCTTCTAGAATCTCATTATATTTCTTAACAAAATCCTTCACCATATTATATACAGCATCGGTATCTGTAGTGGTATTCAATGTAACGCTCTGTCCGTCCGCAGTTACATTCTTCAAGCCAATTGTTAATCCATTTACAGAAAATTCATTTGAATTGCTGCTTAATGTAGCACCATCTAAGACAATCTCAGAATCTGAAGACTGCACATAACTCATTCCTGCATAATTGCCTGTCTCCATACCTTTGCTGATACTTTGCAATCCCAAAAAGCTTAATTGATCTTCTGTTCCATTCTCAGCAACATAATCCTTAGAAGCGACATACTGTTTAATACTATCTTTAAAACTTTCTAAATCTGTTACATGTTCAGTTACATATTCATAAGCAGCATATAATTCTGACGAAACCGGAATTGCATATTCGTTTCCATCTTCATCCTTCAAAGTCTCCCCTTGAAGTACTGCTATCTCATCTTCTGTGGCATTTTTTAGAAGAGACATATATTCTGTTGTCTTCTCTGTAATATCTTTGAAAACATTGGAAGATGCTGCTGCTTTTGCTTCTGTTTCCAGAGCATTCCATGCACTATCTCCATTCGCATCCTGTTCTTTTTCATCTACATAATCTCCAACTAAGTTGGTTAATTTAGTGCTTCCCACTGCTCTTTCCAGTAAATCATAAGCTTGTATTAATGCATCATCGCTGTCGTATAAAGGAGTTCCTCCTGCTAATCCTGCTAATTCTTTCAATTTAGCTGTATCTGCATTTTTGATTACTTCTATACTTTTGGCAAGCATATCATCCCCAACAGAAGCAGCAAGATTATCCAGCTTTTTATCAGCCACAGTATATGCCCCTGTCTGGGTAGTAATACTAAATCCTGAATCTTTTCCACTCTTAGTCGAACTAATAAACAAACGTTTCTGGTTTTTATCAAAACTTGCGTTCAACCCAACAGATTTGCAGGCATCCAGAAATCCACCTAAAGTAGCTTCTTTTGTTACCTTAACTTCTTTAGTTTGTTTATCATCACCAGTGATTGTAATTATGGTTCCTTCTTTCATTCCCAAGTCTACTAACTTTGTAGAAGTACTTCCTGCATCAATTTCTCCACTGGTAACACTTTGAGCAGCAGCTAACTTCTTAATCTCCAAAGTATGAGAACCATTCGCAGCTGAACCGGTCGCTGTAGCAGAAGCAATTGTATCATTAGAAGAAGTTACTTTCTTTGCTTGATAGTTACCTTGTGTCTTGAATTTGGTAAGTTCTCCTGTATACAATGAATATATTTTTTTATTCAGGTCAGTCCAAATCTCTTTGGTCCATTCTGACTTTGTTAATTTATTTTCTACTTTTGTACTCTTAGTTCTTTGTGCACTAACTAACGCTTCTACAATAGATTCTGTATCTAACCCCGAGGTAAGACCTGACATACGAATTCCCATGACAATTCCTCCTTCTATCTTCTCTCATCAATCAATATTCCTGCAAGTTCCCATATTCTTGAAATCATCTCTAAAGTCTCTTCACCAGGAATTTCACGGATTATTTCATCTGTATCTTTATCCTTCACAGTAATAGAAATTCTCTTTGTATCTTCATCGTATGTAAATTCACAGGCTGTCTGTTTCATTTTTGCCTGATGATTTGCCTGCTCCAAAGCAGCTTTGATTTGTTTTTCAGTAGAATCTTTTTTTCCTTTCATTTCACCTGCTTTGTCTTCTTCTTTTTTCTGCTCTGTATGATTCTTCACTGCTTCATTTGTTGTTGCTTTCTTCGATATCTTTTCTACTATACATTCTGGTTTGTTATAATTTTCTGTATAATCGCTCTTTACACCTGTCATAATATCCACCTCCATGTCACACTAAAAACTATCTGCTATTCTTTTTATCGACATTTCCCATTTAAAAGTTTATATTGATTTATATGATTTATCCAATTTGGTGTAACTATTCAGAACCTGCAAAAGTGATATACAAATTGCATAAATAAATTTATTTATTAAATGCAATTTGTATACTCACTTTTATTGGGCTGATGCCCACATGAGGATTTTTACCAGCCATTATGGGAANTTATTAGGTATTAAGTATATTCTGGAAAAATNCGAATGAGNGGTTCTGAATAGTTACAATTTGGNTTTNCAATTATTTAAAGAGTTCTTNCACATCATTCAAGGTAGGTGCAGTACTTTCCATAGCCTTTTTATTTTCTTCCTGAATCTGNAAATATATTTCTTTNCGNTAAATCCCCACATGTTTTGGTGCACTAATTCCAATCTTNACCTGNTCATTTTTNACNTCNAATATNGTTATNTCAATATCATTGCCNATTACAATAGATTCATTTTGCTTTCTGGATAGAGCTAACATTACTCATCCCCCTTTTCCTCTTTCATTTTTTGAATAGCTTCATAGACATTGTATTTCACTTCATAATCTGCATTTTCTGCAATTGCCTGACATCCTTTTCTNGTCTCNGCATTGANAATAAGGGGTGCCTTCAAATTNGCAGTTGTATGTTTTACATNTCTTGGTACAGTAAGAATTAAAAGAATGCAAAGATTTTCTTCATNTATCTCTCCAAGGGGTTGTAACAGCTCTTCACTGACTTCAGGATTATAATCTTTCTTTATATATAACGGATTAATNACNGGAAGGGCTAATGCTGGTTCCTCTACACTCTGGAACCACATGATANTNCCTTTTTTCTCTTCTTCANTATCATANAAAATAGTNTACTTTNTATACTNCTCAAAGCCCATTATTCCGTTCTCAAATTCTANTATTTTATCCTCTGACAAATCAATTTCTCCAAAATACTTTGTCTTTACTAACATTNNCATTTCCTCCATTTCTAATCCTTGTTGTCACTTCGGACTCTTAGAATAAACCGTAACAGTTCAGCCCCCGGCTGAACTGTTACANTAAACCTGTCTCCTCTGGTTTATCCNAANAAGNGCTGNCACAGTCAAATACCCCGCCCCNNGGGGCGGGGTATTTNACCCTCNCGNCAGTCGCCAAATGNGGGCAANCCCGNNCTTNGCTCNTTGCTTCGCNGGAATAAATGATTCATACGACAGCCCATTTTTATTGTNTGCTTATAGAAAATTCAATANCGAATTCTGTACNACCTTTGATGCTGCAGATAACGAAGCATTATAAGTATTTTCCGCTGCATTATANTTNATAATTGCATCNTCAATATTTACANNCTCATTATTTGTAAGAATCTCTGTAAAGGATGTTTCTTGNTCTGTTAAACGGTTTTCTATCAACTCNAATCTNGTATATCTGCTTCCCAAACTGGTAGTTGCAATACTTACACTAATTTTACTTACTGATCCATCATCATTCGCAGCCTTTGTTCCATCTTGTGCTTCTTTCACACCAGCCATTCCATTACTAAAAGCNTTTTGCAACATAGACTTTTTCAAAGTCAACTCAGTCTCTAATTGNTCTCTTAAAGCTCCTAACGCTTCTGTTACATCATCTGTATTGTCNGTTNTTGCCAGAAGTAAATCNACATTGTCAATCTCCTGCTGTGTATTGTATGCATCATTTACCGCCGCCATAATATTATCAAATACTCTGGCAAAAGTACCATTTAANGTTTCATTCGCCATNGTATTCACTTTTAAATTCTGTGAAAAATTCACTTCATANCAGATATCCTGNTCTCTTGGCTTTGTGTAGCTTATTCCTTCTTCATTTCCNTCTTCATCTGTGCGTCTTACCATCTCTCCGCTTTCTTCATCTANTGNCATAGAATATCCTACACAATCAAAATACATTTCTGGACGTAAGTCACCCTTATTAAATGTATTTTTTACATAGTTGGCAGTAATACTTTTTGAAGTACGAAGTGCTTCATAAGCTTCTGNAGATAATACCANTTCACCNGTATCCCNGATAAATACAATTTCATTACTTNCTACAGANTACACAGATGCAGNCACTCCTCCATCTTCACCGANAGTNTCTGTAGAATCAATCTCACGAAAATCAAANCTTTCCATAAGATTTACTTCTTCTCCATCTGCATTGANATAAGTAAGACCTGTCATAGTTTCAATATCTGTATAGGATAAATCTAACAAATATGCNGAATCTGTCGTTGGAGCCATNTGTTTATAACTNTCTGNGGTAGTNCCTTCNTGATATCTGGCACCTCCAAGNACANAATCTNTCTTATANAGATTCTGNAAAGTTAATGGNTCTTTTATCTCANATTCTGTATCTATTGTTTTATCCTCATAACATACAGTTGTGTCAGTACGATATCCNGAAAAAACATATCTTCCTGCATAATCCGCATTCAAACATTCATAAATTTCNTCTTTATATTGCTGNAAAGTCTGTGCAATACTATCCCTGTCTATTGTTTCATAAGTATCNTGTGCACCTTGTGTACAATAACTATACATCTTTGTCATCANTTCATTCATATTNTCNAATGCACTTTCTGTTATATTCATCCACTCAAATGCATCCTGAACATTCTTATCCAGATATTGTTTTAATTCTGTTANNTTGGCACGGTATTTTAAAGAACGAATTGCTACAACCGGNTCTTCGGAAGGTTTCTGAATCTTCTGTCCNGTAGCATACTGGTTAAATTTGGTGTTCATATCTGTTTTATTTCTTGTTATATTTCCCAACATATTTGTTGTCATCATAATATTGGTAACTCTCATGNCNTACACTCCTTTCTTTAGACTTTCATCCTATCCTTATACNGCAGTTCCATTAATTAATTTATCATATATCTNATCCATAACTGATATAACTTTACAAGATAAATCATAAGCATTCTTATATTTTACCAGATTCAATGCTTCTTCATCTTCATCTACACTGGATATCTCCATTCTCTGATTNTCAATGGANGCCAAAATGTTCTTATGGCTGGTTGAGAACAAAGTAGATTGNTGNGTATCAATAGCTATATTAGCTGTAAAAGTCTGCATAAACTCATCTGCNGTTCCTTCCTTGAACATTTTGCCNTCATGCTGTAATGCAATTAACTTATCCAAAATACCNCANTCTTCTACACCATNATCCAGCTCCTCTGCACANGCAATCTTCTGCGAATCCTNTAAAATNGCNTGATTTACAGCAAAATTCAAGGCAGTCATACTATAATAAGAAGATGTCACTGTTCCATCCTCGTTGTATATAACATTTCCCTCTTCATCTGTGGCTATTTTAGAATAAAAGCCTTGCGTTCCTGTTATATTTCCCTCTTCATCTGTTTCAGATTCCAGATATGGTATTTCTTCCAAAGTAAAATTCGAATCTGTTACTGCACAAATTCCATTGAAGAGATCCAGTCCCTTTTCTCCATGTAAGTCTTCTCCCTGATTATGTAATGTATTAAAATTTGCTGCATAATTTCTTACAAATTCATTCAATCTTGCCTGATAATAAGGAATGCCTTTGAACTCCATGTGGTTACCAATAGAAACTGGCTTACCTTCCGCATTCAGTGTCAGACCATAATTTCCTTTTTCATCCTTNAAACCTTCAAATGTATATTGNTAACCTTCTTCTGTTATCTCTACATGAAAACTGTCATAGTAATATATCTTGGTACCAATTTTAATNATTCCATCTTGCTCTGGAATATTTAGCTTATTGATATCATTACAGCTTGCAGATGTAATCACAATNGACTCTTCTCCTTCTGTTCCACTGCCTTCTGCTACTGTTCCAGTAAAGTTTTCTCCATTGTTGCCATCCCTGACCTCAAATAAAGCCTGCAATTTNCCNCCNAGGCTAATACTTGAACTATTAAAGTCCTGACCATCGCTCCATTCTATATCAAACATGCCATCTATATCATTCTGGCATACTTTACCATCTATAGAAACCATATTTAATGTATTATAATGGTAGCTGTCTACTAATGTCTTACCATCTATTTTTACTATAAATTCGTTNTAACTAGTAGTAGTGTCACCTCTTTGTATTTCTGTTACTGAAATATTGGCGTATTCTGATAATTCATCAAGAAGCAAATCTCTCTCATCTCGTAAATCATTTGCCTTACCGCCTCTCAACTCCAAGGTATTAATCTGCTTATTCAAATTAGAAATCTGGGCAGCAATGGAATTGATTCTGTCTACAGTCGCCTTAATATCTGCATTAGCCTCTGATTGCACTTCCTGCATACAATTTGACAAATAATTTACATATTCAGCAAAATTACTCGCATATTCTATTACTTCTGTACGAACCGTTGCATCTGCCACATTATCTTTTAAATTTTTTAATGCCATACAAAAGTCCGTATAGGATGTTGTGAGTCCTTCTACATTTGTTTCACTAAAATACCCTTGTATTGAAGTCATATAGTACTCTTTTGCCTTATAATTCCCATATTTTGTATTACAGTTCCAATACTTTTCATCATAATATTCGTTTCTTACACGGTTGATTCCCGTCACATCCACACCACTACCTGCCATACCTGCAGTAGTATATAAAGGCAATGGTACACTTGCTTTTTGGTCAACCACCTGTCTGGAATATCCATCTGTTGTAGCATTGGAAGCATTATGTGCTGTAGTATTAATTGCCGCCTGCGAGGCGTACAATCCTGATTTTCCTATTGTTATTCCAAAAAAAGTTGATGGCATATACTATCACTCCTTCTCTAAAGTCTTGCTCTATCCTAATCTGTAACTATTCAGAACCATGAACAGTTACCCTAATCTTTCTAATAAATGCTGCAACATCTGGTCTACTGTTGTAATATATCTGGAGCTGGCATTATATGCATGTTGATACATAATCATATTGGTAAGTTCCTCATCTGAAGATACTCCAAATGTTTCCTGTCTCTTACTGTCAATACTCTCTACCAAATCTTCCTGATTCTCATACATTCCACGATATTCATTACCAATAGAGGCAATATCCCCTATAAACGCATTATAATATTCTATAAATGTACCTGTTACTAATACATTAGGATTCAAAGGTGCAAACTCTTCTTCCCATATTTCTTCTAACCTGCTACAGGATTCTACATCATAAGCACCATATAATCCTTTATATTCATTGCCAGACAACGGAATTTTTGAAGGATCCTGTTCTATTTCTTCATTCATAATTAACTGTTTAACCGTATATAAACTGTATGGATCTGATTCATCTTCCTCATTATACACCCAGATTGTCTTATCATAAGTATTTCCTTCTTCATCTGTTACTTGAATGGTAGTCTCCGAATACCGTTCCTTATACTGGCGGTCAAATAACGCTTCTCTTGGAGTGTTCTCTTCATCCATTCCGATTCCGGCATTATATTCATCCCATATTTTTACATCTGCTAAAGTAAAACTTTCATCCATTTCACCTTCATCTACCAATTCACCATTTACATACGTCATGGTTCTTTTGCCTTCACTGGTAATTACAATTTCTTCTTCTACCATCACACCACCAATGGTTCTTGAGGTGCTATAAGAAACACTATCTGTATCTGTTGTCAATCCCAAACCGGATAATGCATTTTCTATCGTCGCATTTGGACATAATGCATCGTTAATTGCAGTTACTACACCATGTACCAAACGATCAAATCCTGCCATAGCAGACATAATTACAGATAGACCTATTGTATGATTATATTTCCATACATCCTCCTCATATACTCTTGACAAGAATATAGATTCTTCATTTTCATCTGTATCATAATATTTACTATCATTTTGATCTGGAATATCTTTATAATTTGCTACTTTATTTCCTCTGGCAATCAGAAGTCCCTTTAGCTTTCCTACATCTGTATTTTTTT
>JAAVHR010000053.1:29540-32414 GCA_014799595.1 Clostridiales bacterium
TNNATTCCTGCTCCAAATCAAAAACAGATTTCCCATCTTTCCATATTACATTTAACATGGTTGTAGTTTCATCCACCCGCTCTGTATCCATCTCATATACATAGTCCGTCATTACGAACGGTCTTCCTTCTACATTCACTGTTATCATTCCAGAAAAATCTTCTTTATAACTAATGTTTGCATATTCTGCCAGTTCGTCTAACAGTACATTACGATCATCCCGGTAATCATTGGCTTGTTCTGGTCCAGATTCAAATCTTGTTATCTTCTTGTTCAATTCTACTATCTCTTTACCAATCTGGTTAATACGTTTTACAGAATCCTGTATCTGTGTATTTAAATTAATCTGGTATTCTTCCAGTTGAGTATAAATATCCTGCGAACGTCTGGTAAATGTATTTGCAGTTTGTATTAACGCAGTACGTTTTACAATACTATCTGGTTCCTTAACCAATTCTTCAATAGCAGACCACACACCTGTTAAGGTCTCTTGATAAGTCACGCCTTCCAATTCCCCAAAAACGCTCTCTATTTCATCTACAGCATCTGTCTGTATGTCATAAAATTTTTCTCTTCCTACTTCCAAACGGTAAGATTTGTCCAAAAACACATCTCTGTTCTGCCTTACAATGCTGACATTCGTTCCCAAACCTATCTGTGAATAATTAATATGTGTGTAATCTATGGTATTGTATACAAAATCCACATTCAAATTCTGTTGTCTGCTATATCCTTTTGTAGATACATTAGTTAAATTATGTGCTGTGGTATTGATTCCAGACTGAGAAGCCTTTAATCCAGATACCCCCACAGACATACTTGTCATCAAGCTCATGATATCACCTGTTCCTTTCCTTGGAATAAATTTCTATATCATTATTTCTCAATAATCCCATACTTTTATTGCTTTGCATCAAACATCCCTGTCTGCAAAGCTGGTGACTGTGAAGCCACAGCCCCCTTCGTATAATTATTCCCCGGCGACATCCTTGTGCTTTGAATCAAATTCATATTGAATTCTATCATTTCTAGGGATTGTTCCATTAACGATTTGTTTTGATGATTGACATTCATCAATCTTTGAATTGTTCTTTTTAGACGTTCATGAATAATACTAAGTTGTCTCTGTTCTTCCGGCTGGTTCTCCAGCATTTTTATAATTTCTGTCAAAGTAAGTTCTTCCGGTTTCCGGTTCATTACGATGGCTATATTAATAATAACCTCAGATCTCTTTTTCTCCAGAGCAGTAATCTCATTTACCACTGCTTGTTCCTGTTCTGTAATTTTTTGAAGAGATTCGAGGTTATTCTTTATTATCACTTTTGTTTTCTCGGTAACAATTGGTAACAGTTCTTCATAAATCTGCTGTTCTTCTTCTAGGATAGAAGCCAATTCTTCTATTATGCTTGCCAAAAGGAACCCCCTCCTTATATCCTATAATTCTATACGAATTATTTTCTCACAATTGTATAGAAAATACATACAAATTATCTATAATCAAACAATATTTTTTATATTCCTCTTGTAAAACTATCTATTATTTTTTCAGCAAGCACCTCATCTGTAACATGATAAGTCCCTTCCTGCATCTGTTTCTTAATAGCTTCTACCTTATCCCATCTAACATCTTCCGTTTCACTGATTGCCTTCTTAGCAACATGCATCTCTTTACCAAATTGTGAAATTTCTAAGGTATCATCTTTGCTTGCTTTCTTCTCTGAATTTACTTTCTTTACCGGCTTTGTTGCATTATATACTGCATTCACTGCGTTATATGCGTCAACTCTCATATCGTCCACCACCTTCCAACGGAATCATACTCTAGAACATTTCCGTATCTTTCTTTCCTCTTTCATTATACATATCGTCTTTTTTTCAGAATTTGTTATAGTCTTTTTCATATTTTTCACTTTTTGTGAATTATGTCAAAAGGCTTTCTACGGTGCATAAGTCTTTCATGCATTTTGCTAACATGCTCTTTTCCTTATGCATATAGTCCCCGTTTTCCGTCATGTACATTCACAGATATCTCATTTAGCGAACCTTTTCCGTAGGTAAGTCCTGCATATAATTTTTGTACATTCTTCATCAAAGGACCTGATGTATCTTCACTTACAATACCTTCAAAACCTTTTTTAATATTATCAATAATTTCAATACACTCTGCCAAATGTTCTGCCTGTTGTCTCAATCGTGCCTCAATCATAGTCTTATTCAAAAACTTATAGATAGATATAAGTTGATAAGAGATTGTGTATTGATAATCCAAAGTACCCATAAGTTCCCCAAGAAATTTTTGCCCATTCTTAAGTGCCGCATCAAATTCTTTCATATCCAACTCCTCATAAGAATCCAAAGCGGCAGATAACTCTTCTTGAATAATCTCATACATAATAACCAGCAATTCCGTGCGGTTTGCCTGTGTTATCCTGGCAGAATAATTCTGAATCTTCTCTTTCCTCATGTTTCTCCTCCTCATCTCTTATTTTTCACCTTGCTTTATAATCGTAACAGTCCAGATGTCTTCACTGTTACTTGTAATCTCTTCTTACATTATATATCGGCTTTTTTTCTATTTCTTTTACAGTATTTTTTACTTTATAGGGCAAACTTTCCTATAAAACACTCATGCCTCGCTTGCGAGGCACCACCATGAATGAAAGTTGATTGCTACATGCTACGCACTNCCGCAATCACCAACTGTATTCGTATTCTGGGCTGTCGCCTGTTACTGTTCACAGGTTCCCTGTGCCCAGTAACGATTTTGCCCCATTATGAATATATCTTCGATGTATGGGGGCAAAATCTTGCATAATTTCATTCTTGGCACATAGCTTGACAGCAAGTGTCAAGCTTGTGAATGAACAGGAACAT
>JAAVHR010000054.1 GCA_014799595.1 Clostridiales bacterium
CAAAAGGAAGAAGAATAGGCTGTGAATCATCAGAAATGAGTAACAAAGAGACCGAAGATAAATCTTCGGTCTCTTTGTTATTACTTAAGTTGAAATTCTTTGGCTTGTTCATTAGAGGACTGCACATCGCAGACTTCTTCATTTCCATTAACAACTATCGTATAATCTGCTTTTCCTGTTCCAACTTTATAAATCACTTCAGCCGAATAACCTTCCTGAATGGTTAAAATATAATTTCCACCACTGCTTTTCAAAGAATATCCATCTTCGGCATCTGTGTTTCCAGTATTCTTAGGACTGATGGTAACAGAAGAAGGGGCTTTATAACCAGTGTCTGCAACAACAACTGGAACTGTCGCTATTACATTATCTTCTTCATTTTTAATAAGGATATTGGTTGTTCCAAAACTATATCCCGAAACATATATCCATCCCTTACCAAAATTCTCTTCATCTCTTTCCATAGTTGCATCACAAACCGTATTATCTTCTACCTCTACACTACAATTATTAGCATAGCCATAACTAGGCAATACCTCAAAATAAAATACGGTTTCATCTTCATCCATGTTTACCAGAAGTTTGTTTGTAGATGTCTTTACACTGGTAATAAGGGTATCCATTGCATCAATCACTGTAACCGGGATAGTTGCAAGAGTATCTCCCTCTACATTACTTACTATCAGATTAGTGGTTCCCTCAGACTCTCCTATAACTTCTACTACATTCTCATCTTCTGGATAAAAATTCACACTACAAATATCCTCATTCAAAACACTTACCTGTACATTAGTAAGTTTTGCTCCAGCTGGTACTGTTTCAATAGTAAAGGTCTGTATACATTCATCATCTGTTTCGCCTGTATAAATGTTTATTTTGCTCTTAGATAGTTTTACCCCTGTAGCCTTTACATATGCAACCTTAACATTCACAGTAGCCAAAACCTTCTCTCTATTATATACCGTAAGAATTGCTTCTCCATCCTCTACGGTTGTTACAGTGTCTCCATCTACCACAAGCACATCTTCATTACTGCTTTCAAAAGTAATAGAATCGTCTTTTGTAGTATACTGCATATAATTCATTGGTTGAATAGCCACTTCTGTATCTACAGTTTTATATTGTGCCTCAAATGCTTTTTTATTAAAAGTTGCACCTTTTACTGTAATTTTAAACTTACAAATTGTTCTGGTCTTTTTCTTATAAGTTTCATTAACTGAATAGGTAACTGTTCCTGCTTCTTTTAAGGTAATTTCTCCTTTGTAATCTTTCTTTGCCTGTAAAGTTATATTGGCAGCAATCTTTTTATTATTAGATACTAATTGATATTTTGCATCCGGACTTGGATTTTTAACATAATCTGATAATTTTACCGTAACCTTTTCTCTTCCATAAGTATAGCTCTTTGTCTTATTACTTACTGGACTAGCTTTTTTTACAGTAACTTTAACTACTCCAACCTTAGTTACTTTCTTTTTATATTTTTGTTTTACCGTAACTTTTGCAGTTCCAGCTTTCACACCTGTCAAAATGCCTTTGTTGGATACTTTTAATACCTTTTTATTACTAGTAGTAAAAGTATAAGTTGCCCCTTTTACACGATTTTTGATGGTAATACTGCTCTTTTTCTGTTTACCCAAAGAAATCGTAACCTTTTTTGTAGATAAAGACGGTTTTGCCGCTGCTGATACATCATAATTCATCTGCATTCCACTCACCGCAAGTATCCCAACCAGACAAATGCCTCCCATTGTTTTCTGTATTCTTTTCCATTTTCCTTTTGTATGTAGCATACTCTATCCCTCTCTTTTCTTTCTTTTTTCTATATAATGATATACACCATGTAAATAATACAAAGAGCCGAATATGATTACAGCATCATAAGCATCTTCTGTTTTCTCAGCTTCCTCCATTGCAAATTCTATGGAATCAAAAACTTCCACTTGATTACAATACTGTTTTGCCACCCTTGCAAGCTCTGCTGCAGATAATGCCCTTTCGTTATCCGGTGTAATGGTATAAATCCGCTTTGCATATTTACCAGTGTATGATAATATAGACTTATAATCTTTATCGGCTAAAACTCCTACAATAAATAGGAGTTTTTTATTTTTTAAATACATTTCTATGGATTCTGCTAATGCTCTGGCACCATCTGCATTATGGGCACCATCTACTATATAATTAGGATTTTGATACAAAATCTCAAATCTGCCTCTCCACTTTGTCCTTTGAATTCCCGTTTTTATTTCTTTGTTACCAATCTTCCAGCCCATTTTAGCTAAAACTTTTGCCACTTCTATGGCAAGCACAGCATTCCTTATCTGAAAACGGCCAAGCAAAGAACAATGCATTCCAGATATATCCTTATAATCAAAATCTGTTCCTTCCAAACTCTCTTTTTGCACCCTAATCTTCCTAAAATCTGCAAAAATAAGTTCTGCTTCCTGTTCTATGGCTTTTTCCTTTAGAATAGAAGATATCACATCCTGCTTGTCTTGCTTTTGATAGGAGTTCTTATAATCATAAGCTACAATTGGTACTTTTTTCTTTAAAATTCCTGCCTTTTCTTTTGTAATTTCTTCCAAAGTATCTCCCAGAAATTGAATATGATCTTTACTGATTGAGGTCATCACTTCACAAATTCCTGTTTCCACAATATTGGTAGCATCCATTCTTCCACCTAGTCCTACCTCTAAAACAACAATATCACAATCTTTGTCCACAAATTCTAAGAATCCCATTGCGGTTTCGATTTCGAAAGGGGTAGGATGGGAAAGACCTTTTTTTCTCATAGAAATGCAAGCTTTTTTAATTAGTTCCACCCACTGACATATTTGGGATATTTCTATTTGTTCTTCACAAAGTTTTTGATTTTTCATTTCTAAGGTCTGTATTCTTTCTTGATAAGAAAGAATTGTAGGAGAAATATATCTTCCTACCCGATATCCGCTTACTGCCAGAATTGTACTAATATATGCAGAAACCGAGCCTTTTCCATTTGTTCCTCCTACATGTATAAACCGTAATTTTGATTGGGGATTGCCAAGCTCCTGAAGTAAATTCCGTATATTATCCAGCCCAAAAGCTCCTGCATATTGATTTGCATCTGTAATGTAGTCCAAAGCCTCCTGATATTCCATACCTTTGCCCTCTTAACTTCTTTTGTTCATAGTATGCAGTAATTCAGCTATACCATTTATTTTCTATATATTCACTCTTTTTAGGTAGAACCTTGCACTCTGCTGCAAGGTTCGTAAAGCACCAAGTGCTGCTTTTGCACTTGTGTGCATCCTCGTTTACGAAACACCTATGGGAATATATTTATGGTGATGCCGCAGTTTACAAGGCATGAGTGTTTTGTAACAGAATGTAACTGTTCATGGTTCCCAACAGTTACACCAGAATAATATTTATTCTGTATTTGGTATAACTAAAAATTGTTGTTCCAACATACTAGAAGGTAAATTTTTCTTCAAAATATGCTTTCAAGTCAGAAATTTTTACACGTTCCTGTTCCATGGTATCTCTATCACGAACAGTTACAGCTCCATCTTCTTCTGACTCAAAATCGTAAGTAACGCAGAATGGTGTTCCAATTTCATCCTGACGGCGGTATCTCTTACCAATATTTCCCCTGTCATCATACTCACAATTATAATATTTGCTAAGTTCACTATAAATATCTTCTGCACCCTTTGCCAGTTTTTTTGACAATGGCAACACACCAATCTTGACTGGAGCCAATGCCGGATGGAAATGTAATACTGTACGCATCTCTCCACCTTCTAACTCTTCCTCATCATAAGCACTGCAAAGAAATGCCAATGTTACACGGTCTGCTCCAAGTGATGGTTCAATAACATAAGGTATATATTTTTCTTTCTTTTCATCATCAAAGTACTCCATTGGTTCACCAGAAGTTTCCTGATGCTGTGTCAAATCATAATCTGTACGGTCAGCTACACCCCATAATTCTCCCCATCCAAACGGGAATAAGAATTCAATATCTGTAGTTGCTTTACTATAGAAACATAATTCTTCTGGTGCATGATCTCTGGCACGCATTTCCTCTTCTTTGATTCCAAGACTCTTTAACCAGTTCAAACAGAATTCTTTCCAATATGCAAACCACTCCAAATCTGTTCCTGGCTCACAGAAAAACTCCAATTCCATCTGTTCAAATTCCCTGGTACGGAAAGTAAATTTACCTGGTGTAATCTCATTACGGAAGGCTTTACCTATCTGTCCAATACCAAATGGAATCTTCTTTCTTGAAGTTCTCTGTACATTCTTAAAATTCACAAAAATTCCCTGTGCAGTTTCTGGTCTTAGATATACTGTATTTTTAGCATCTTCTGTAACACCTTGAAAGGTTTTAAACATAAGATTAAACTGACGAATCTCTGTAAAATTATGCTTTCCACAAGATGGACAACAAATATTCTTCTCTGCAATATAACTTTCCATCTCTTCTTTTGACCATGCATCTACACTGCCTTCTAAATCAATATTGTTTTCTTCCATATATTCTTCAATCATTTTATCTGCACGAAATCTCTCATGACATTCTCTACAATCCATAAGAGGGTCAGAGAAACCTCCTAAATGTCCTGATGCTTCCCATGTCTGGGAATTCATTAAAATAGCACAATCTACACCAACATTGTATGGATTTTCCTGAATGAATTTTTTCCACCATGCTTTTTTTACATTATTTTTCAATTCGACTCCAAGATTTCCATAATCCCATGTATTTGCAAGTCCTCCATAAATTTCTGAACCTGGATATACAAAACCTCTTGCCTTTGCTAATGCCTCAATTTTATCCATTGTTTTTTCCATGATATGTTTCCAACCTTTCTATTCCTAATATTCTGTTATTTTTATACAATCCTGTATTGCAAACTTTCAGCTTATTCAAAAATAATTACTGCAACCTTTTCTCCAGTTGTCTGAATCTCATTATCACCTGTAAGCATAGCATCTGAATAATATTTTATAGTTCCCTCTACTCTTACACATAGATTTTCTTCTATAATTAAATATTTTAGCTCTTTTTCTTCCAAAACAGTTTTCTTTTCTATTGTTTTTCCATCACTTGCTCTTTTAAAATTCTCTGGAAGAATTAAATTATCTGCAATATTATCTGATGTGAGAAATTGCAATTCCTCTCCCTGAAATGCAGTATAAGTCTCTGCATTCTCTATAGCAAGTAAAACTTTCGCCTCTTTATTCTTGACTACAAAATCTTTCATTGCTACAGAATCTTCTCTGTGTGTGCCATCCTCTTTAAATGTCTGAATAGTTTCTTCAATAAAAGTTTTCAATTCTCCTTCTTTATACTGTTCCGAAGAAAACTCTTCCACATTTGCCAGTTCAAGATTTCCATTTGCACTTACATATAAAGTATCTGTTTCTGTCTCTGACAAAGTGATATGTGCATCTTTACTACAAGCTGTTAAAAATAACAGGCAGGCAGCTAGACAACCACTCATTATCTTTTTCCTACACATTTATTTTCCTATCCTCTCTATGTAATCTAAAAAATTATACCTCAATGATTCATTGTACTATTACTTTTTCATTTTTTCAACCAAAACTGTAACTGTTCAGCCATGTCATTCATATTTTGCCAGAATATAACTGTTCAGAACCATGAACAGTTACGTTTAAGCCCATATTAATTCGCCTTCGGCGAAGGGGCTTAAACATTGTAAAATTTACTTTTTCTTACGAAACACGCAGTAAATGCGTGTTTCTACCTGAATAGTTACGCCAGAATATACAATATGACTAAAAGTATTATAAATTGGCTGAACTGTTACTTCACACTACTGCAGACAATCCTTCAACATTTCCAGAGATTGGAAGTTTCCATCTGTATAATACTCCATATATTGTGCTGCCACCTGTTTTAACTCTAAATCATAAGGTTTCTTCAATAAAAAAGTAAACAATTTTTCTACTTTACTTGAAATAATATATTGTAATGTATATATTGTTGTTTCGGATATTTTTAATATATCTGGAACTCCCTCCCTGCAGCAAGAGCATACCATACCTCCTGCCTTACTAGAAAAACCTGCATAAAATTTCCTACTCTCCGCTGTTGGTTTTTTTCGGCACTTTACACATTCAAACACCCGTGGAGTCTCTCCATTAAAATCCAACACCTTAATTTCAAAAATCGACCTTACCATTTCTTTTGGAAGTTTTTCTTTATTTAACGCCCTCAATGACTGATAAAGGAGTTTTAATATTCCCGCAGCTTCTACATTTTCATAAGTAAGATGTGCTGCTACCTCACAAAAATACATGCCATAAGCAATTTTTTCCAGATCAGTCCGGAGTTCTTCAAAATAATTCTGTATATCCGCACTATTTACAGTATAAGAACTTCTTCCCTGATATAGGGTAAAAAACCCAAATGCAAAGGGCTGGCTTGGAGCCAATAATACACTATTGGGTTTCCTTGCCCCCTTTGCAAATGCAGATATTCTTCCAAATTCCTTTGTTAATATAACCAGACGCTTATCATATTCCCCAATTGGCATCGCGGATAACACCATTCCTGTCACTGTTTCGAGATTCATTCTGTACTGCACCTTCTTTATTTATCTTCCCTTGCCAGTCACCTCTTATCCGTACATAGTCCAGATAATCGCTTACAAATCCAGTTTCTTCAAAACGCTTCCAATATTCATTCTGCATTTTCTTATCTCTCCTTTTCCTTGACTATCCAATATGACATTCATTGTGTGGCATCTAGTGTACTGACACGATCTGTACACTACTGATTATTTTCTCCGTTCTATATAGGTCTATGCAAATAACCAGTTAGTGATTATTTTCCATTTTTTAAATGTCTTTTTTGTCATAGCCAAAGTTTTTTAATAAGAAATCACTTTCCCGCCAATCTTTCTTCACTTTCACCCACAACTGCAAATTTACTTTGCTGTCAAGGAGAGCTTCTATTTCTTTTCTTGCATCCATACCAATTTTTTTCAGCATAGAGCCTTGCTTACCAATAATAATCCCTTTGTGAGAATCTCTCTCACAAACAATGGTTGCATCAATATCTATGATATGACCATGCCTTCTTTCTTTCATCTTTTCAATAGATACTGCAATTCCATGAGGAATCTCATCCTTCAAAAGACGGAGTGCCTTTTCCCTTACCAGCTCTGCCACTATCTGTCGTTCCGGCTGGTCTGTAATGGTATCCTCATCGTAAAATTGTGGTCCTTCCTGCAAATATGCAAATATGGTATCTACCAGATGGTCTGCATTCTCCCCTTTCAAGGCAGAAACTGGTACTATTTCTGCAAAGTCATGAATTTTACGATAATGGTCTATAACAGCAAGCAGTTCCTCTTTTTTTACGGTATCTATTTTATTAATTACAAGAATCACTGGTGTATGCACTTTCTTAAGCTGTTCTGCAATATGCTGTTCTCCAGCTCCCACATAGGTGGCCGGCTCTACCAGCCAAAGTACTACATCTACTTCATTCAAAGTACGCTCAGCCACATTTACCATATACTCTCCAAGCTTATTCTTGGCTTTGTGAATGCCTGGAGTATCTACAAAAATAATCTGTCCCTGTTCACATGTATACACTGTTTGTATACGGTTTCTAGTGGTCTGTGGTTTATTTGAAGTAATTGCTATCTTCTGCCCAATGATATGATTCATAAGTGTAGATTTTCCTACATTGGGACGGCCTATTAATGTTACAAATCCAGATTTAAATGTATTTTTCACTTTTTCCTCCATTGTTTTATATCTTTCTATATATTCACTCTTTTTAGGTAGAACCTTGCACTCTGCTACAAGATTCGTAAAGCACCAAATGCTGCTTTTGCACTTGTGTACATCCTCGTTTACGAAACACGCAATAAATGCGTGTTTCTACTTAAATAGTTACATATCTTCCTACAAAGCACTGATAGTATCAAATAATTCTTTATTTTCCTCTATTTTTTTATCATTTCCAATGACACAAATACTTCCTTCATCAAGCAATGCTTGAATAATCGGTGCAAGCGACCGGATATCTTCTTGTGTTACTTCCAATACTTGATTCCGGATATTTTGCAAATACTCTTCATCTATGCCAGACATATATGCATTAAAAGACCGGCTTCCCTTCGCAGAAGGCGTAAGTGGTGTATCCATATTGCTGATTGCTCCAATCATATACTTTGTCATATCTCTTTCACTTGCCTCAAAATTCTGCACATACTCATAAGCTTGGTCATAAATATCATTAGTTTCTTTCAAACCTGGATCACGATAGGATACAAAATATGCATTTCCACTTTGTAAAAATCCACACATGCAGCCATAAGCACCACCTTTTACCCGCACATTATTCCATAGATAATCATATCCTAAAATAACTTTCAGTATATGAAGTGCCCCATGATAAGCCAATCCCTTTTTCATAAAGTTTCCAGCACGTGCCACATACTGTACTTGTCCTGCATTTTTCAATCCTTCATTGTTTCCATGCTCTAATGTTGACAGATCTGCGACTGGTTTTTCTCCCTTTCGTTTACTAGGGATATCTTTCAAGAAACATTCTGCTTCTTTAGAAAATTGTGTATAACCTTCTTTATCGCCTACAAAACTGATTATCATAGTTTCTTTTGTTAGAACATAATCCAGAATTTCCTGAAAAGTCTTTATCAAATCTTCTCTTTTCTCATCAAAATGTTCTTCCAAATCACAAAGGAAACGATAATAACCTACACCTTCCATGTTATCTCCATATTTCCCAATCTCCGAAAAATATGATGTGGCTCTTCCAAGTGCCATTGTATGACCATTTCGGTTAATTTTCATCTGCATACGTGATCTAGCTTCTGCAATAATTTCCCGCAAACGCTTTGCATCCGAAAAATCAGTTTCGTAAATCATTTCACGAATCAACGCAAAAGCTTTTCCAATATTTTCATATAAAACCTTTGTTCTAAGTTCAAAGGTCGCCATAAAACTGTCTACCTTGCCATGCTGCAGGTAAGTATTACAGTCTGCCAAAATTCCTCCTGTATAAATGTTAGTCTCATTGGCAAATTCCAGATAAGAATGTTTCTTCGTATCCATATATCCTAATACCATGTTAAGTAATGAAATATATGGCCCCAGCTCCCGTATCTTATCCATATCAAACACTATTTTAATATATGCAATTCCATTGGTATAGATATCATGGTGCAATACCTTAATACCTGATATTTCTTTCTCTGTATTATACAAAGGACGAACTTTCTTTTCCATATCCGCTCTGGTAAGCATAGGAATCTTCTTCAACTCTTCCTCTGTGGATGCCTCTTCCTGATATGCCCAAAGTGATTTTGTATCCTCTATAAGCTGTTTAATTTCATTTTTAGAAAGTCCTGCCTTGTATTCTGCTAACTTTTTCTTAATTCCTTCTTCCTCTTGTTGTGCCAGGTTCACCTTCGGTTTTATCATAACCATAGCACTATGGGAATTGGAAATCAAATAAGTGCGGATTAAATCCTCATAATAGCTGGTTCCTATCTTTTCTTTTAAAAATTTAAAAGTGTCATTTGCCATTATATGGCAAAAAATCTTATCATCATCATAAAGCCAGCTATCTAACATCTGAATTCCATACATAAGCCCCTTTGGATAAGAACCAAAATCTGCTTCCCGGTATTTAAATTCAAAATTGTTAATAGCACCACGAAGTGCCTGCTTGTCCACTCCATTTTTTGCAATCTCTTCTAAAGTATCACGAATCACTTGCAGAAACTTATCTTTTTGTTCTGTATTGGCATCTTTTGCAATAATAGAAAATACTGGCTGCATAATTCCGTTATCGTAGGAACTTAATACATCCTTTCCAATCCCTGCATCCAGTAATGCCTGTTTTAGTGGTGCTCCCGGATTATCAATAAGTACATATTCCAATATCTGAAATGCCACATATAATTCCTTATTCAAAGAAGTATCTATTACCATATTATAGCTCAAGTATGTCTGGTCTTTTATCCCCTCCTCTTCAGAGACAGAATAATACTCCTCTACCTCTTTCATTTCCTTAAATGGCTGTTGAAACTGGATAGCTGAATCTACTGGTGCATAAGAAAAGTTTTTTAAATAATGTTCATCTATCCATTCCAGTTTTTCCTCAATATCCATATCTCCATATAAATAAATATAACTATTACTTGGATGATAATATCTCTTATGAAAATCCAAATAGTTCTCGTATGTCAAATCTGGAATATTTTTGGGATCTCCTCCAGACTCTACTCCATAGGCAGTATCCGGAAAAAGAGATTGCTGAATCAATCTGGATAGCTGCTGTTCTGGAGAAGAAAATGCACCTTTCATTTCATTGTATACAACACCATTGTATACAAGTTCTCCGTCCTCTTCTTCTAATTCATAATGCCAGCCTTCTTGTTTAAAAATTTCTTCTTTTTTATAAATATTGGGATAAAATACCGCATCTAAATACACATGCATTAAATTTTGAAAATCTTTATCATTGCAGCTTGCGATAGGATAAATTGTCTTATCGGGATAAGTCATTGCATTCAAAAAAGTATTCAAAGACCCCTTTACCAGTTCCACAAAGGGATCTTTAGCAGGAAATTCTTTTGAACCACACAAAACAGTATGTTCTACAATATGTGCAACTCCTGTAGAATCTTCTGGTGGAGTACGAAAACCTATTGAAAACACTTTATTATTATCATCATTACTGATTACTGCAATTCTTGCTTTTGTCTTTTTATGTTGAAATACCAGTCCTACACTGTTCAAATCCGTAAGTTGTTCTTCCCGGATCAATTCATAAGCTGCCATATCTTTTATTTCTGCTTTACTCTTTATTGTCTTAGCCATATAGAAATTTTCAACCTTCCTTTCTTATTTAGAAAAACAGTAACTGTTCAGAACCATGAATAGTTACGAAAAACATATATTATTTTGTACCTAAACAAATACAAGATCATTTCATTTATTCTACCACAAATTTCCACTTATGTCATGCAAAAAAAGCATGTATCCATTTCTTCTTTCTTGGAATCCATATTTTCCTATAAATTCACTCTTTTTAGGTAGAACCTTGCACTCTGCTACAAGGTTCGTAAAGCACCAAGTGCTGCTTTTGCACTTGTGTGCATCCTCACCTACCTCTAATTATTACAATTCTTTATTTTAACTTTATAGTAACTGTTACTCAGGTTACAGGCACACAGAGGCAACTCTCTGTTAATTATAACCATTTTTTTAATTTTTCACAAAATTATTTTTAACATTTTTTCACTTTTTTTTACAAAAATTTGACTTTTCTATGAAAATATGATAAATTATTTTTATGTGCTACATCTTTATTGCCATTTATTCATAATAAATGGTTCAGCACCAGATAACATATAACGTTACTGTTCACACCTACGGTGCAAACAGTAACGGAATCCAGCCTATTTAAAGTTCGCCTTCGGCGAAATGCTGGATTCTTGGCTGTTTTACATTCTTGGCACATAGCTTGACAGCAAGTGTCAAGCTTGTGAATGAACAGTAACCATATAACTATATTTTATTTTTTAGGAGGCTTTTTAGTATGAAGGGAACAGTAAAATGGTTTAACGCAAAGAAAGGGTTTGGTTTTATTTCAGACGAAGAAGGAAATGATGTATTTGTACACTTTTCCGCATTGAATATGGAAGGATTCAAAGTTTTGGAAGATGGCGAATCTGTAGAATTTGATGTAGTCGAAGGTGAGAAAGGTCCACAGGCGGCTAATGTTACAAAATGCTAATCCTTACTCTTTGCAGAACATTCTATAACATACATACTATGTTAAAAAAGCAGCAAATCAAAATTTGCTGCTTTTTTATTACTCATTTATATCCGATTATTTATTTCCCAAAATTGTCACAGCTTTATATGGTGTTTGGTAATCCCAATTATTTGTTACAATTCCTGATTTTGTGGATTTTGCATGCACAATTTGTCCGTCTCCAATGTATAAAGCCACATGACCAATTCGTTTTAACCCATTATCATAATAGAAAATTAAATCTCCTGGTTGTAATTGATCAAAGGTAATTTCCTGCCCATTTCTTACCTGCTCATACGAACAACGGTTAATTTTTATTCCAAAATGTAAGTATATCTGTTGTGTGAATCCTGAACAATCCACACCATCTGTAAGGCTATTGCCTCCCCACACATATTTATTTCCCACATATTGTAATGCAAATTTCACAAGTTCCTGTCTATCTTTGCTTACTTTTCCAAAATTCGTTTTCACTACTTGCTGGGTAGCATTCTTTATTACAGATTCATCTACTTTAACATTGGTAAAACCAATTTTTGCCCGTATGGATGCTGCATTCATATATCCTTTTTTATCATCTGTAACTTTTACAAGTGCTACATTTTTTTCTACATCTAACACATAACATTGTGTATTATTCTCCACAAGTGTCACAACATTCTTATTTGACTCATCCAACTTAGCAGTTACCTCTACAGCATCTCTTTTTATATACGAGGTATTACCTTCATAAACGATTTCTGCCCAATTTTTCCAAAGTTTATTTACTGTTACTTGTTCATCTTTTTTCAAACTGCCTAACAAATTACTCTTTTTCTCTTCTACTGTCACCATCTTTATATACTTTTTAGATGCAAAACCAACTTTTCCATTATATTTAATCTTCATCCATTCTGCGTTTTTATCAGAAACTACATCTATGTAGGTTCCTTTTGATAAATTACAGAATATTTTTGAATTTATGGACGATTTTTCCCGAAAACGTAATCCATCTACCACAACCATACACTTTTCTACTTTTTCTGTCTCATTAGCCATTTTACTATTTGTACTTTTAGTTGCATAAACTGTGGTTTTCTTTTTTATTTCCCCCTTCATTGTATAAACTGGTTCTACACTTCCAACCTGCTCTTTTTCTTTATATACAGGTGTGAAAGAATTTTCTATAATTGTTCCCTCTATATTGAATTTATCTATATGTTTCTTAATATATTTCTTTAAATCTGTTCCTCTCACTGTATATTTTGTAGAAACATATCCTGTCTGTCCATTCAGATTAATCATAGTCCAGCTTCCATTCTCCCCTATGTACTCTACCACATCTCCCGGATACAGCTTTGCAATAACTGCCGAATTTACATTTGGATTAATTCTTACATTCAAAAAAGAATTTACATCTGCACACAACATATTGTCTGGAACAACAATTGTCAATCCTCCAATTTTAATTTCCATGTTCCCAGCATCAGAAATTAAACTTTTTCCCAGAAAACATCCACTGATTACAACACAACATACTAATAAAATTACTGCAAATTTCTTGTCTTTTTTTCTGCCTAGCTTCATATAACCACTCCTCTATATTTTTTGGGATTTCTTTTGTTCTCTCTATCAGATTCTTTGTCTTTCTATAACATTTTCTTATCTCCTCCGCAAGGTTACATATCACTTGTTTTTGTCAGTTTTTCACAACGCCTTTTGTAACCTTTATAAGTTTATAGAAATATCACCCAATTATCCCACAAGAATATGTTATACATTATACAACTTTATCAATTCATAAAGCAATTTTTTTTACCTATTCTTTATTATATTTCTCTTAACTTTATTTACATTCCTAATAACTTTTTGTTACATTTTCTTTAATTATGAAATTATTTTTGTGTTTTTGTCACCTTTAACCTCTGCCAATCATTTTTGTTCTATAAACTTTTCTATATATTCACTCTTTTTAGGTAGAACCTTACACTCTGCTGCAAGGTTCGTAAAACACCAAGCGCTGCTTTTGCACTTGTGTACATCCTCGTTTACAAAACACTCATGTGAATGTATTTATGGTGATGCCGCAGTCCACAAAGCATGGGTGTTTTGTAACAGTTCAGTCATGTCATTCTTATAGTTTGTTACTATTCACAGCTAACTCCACACACAGGTAAAATCATCCAGCTTTTCTGGATGGCACAGCAAAAACACTGTTTCTGTTTTACTTATGTGATGAAGTAACAACTTTCACGGTCGTATAGATCAAAAAAAGAACCAAGTCAAACGACTTGGTTCTCTTAAGTTTAACAGGGGCAGTAGGATTTGAACCCACGACCTGCGGTTTTGGAGACCGTTATTCTACCAACTGAACTATACCCCTATATGTAACGGAACATATATCATCTTCGTTCACGTTACTTATATAGGATACACGTTTTATTTTCATTTGTCAAGCTTTTTTTTATTTTGCATATTTATCGAACCACTTTTTCAAGACTGCATATAAATTATCTGGTTCAATAGGTTTCCCTACATAGTCATCCATACCATACTTTCTAGAGAAAAACACATTTTCATACATAGAATTTGCTGTGACAGAAATAATAGGTATGGTCATCGCATCTTGTTTATGGAGAGTACGAATTACCTTGGATGCTTCCACTCCTGTCATTACAGGCATCTCTATATCCATAAGAATCGCATTATAATAGCCAGCAGGAGATTTTTCAAACTTATCTACTGCTTCTTCTCCATCATAAACAACCTCTACCTTAATATTTTTCATCTCAAGCATTGATGTCATAACCTCTGCATTAATCTCATTGTCCTCTACAAGCAATACCCGCTTATTCAAAAAGCTCTTGTCCATCTCTTCACTCATAATGACATTCTCCTATCATATTATTAAATCTTTGCAGCCATATACTTTCTGCTACGGCAATCTACTCTGTATGCTTTCCCACATACCTTTCTATTGTAGCAATCCCTTATACTTTTGTCAATATATGTTACTACACCCTTCTAATTGTTGCAACAGTTTGTTACTGTTCATAGGTAGTACTTTGCACTTGCTGCAAAGTACGTAAGAATAAGTAGTGGTAGAGAAGAATCCAGCCTTTCGCTGAAAGTGAACTCTTAATAGGCTGGATTCTGTTACTGTTAGCACCGTAGGTGTGAATAGTAACAACAGTTCAGTCCGCAGGCTTAACTGTTACAGAATTAGACAAGCTTCGCATTTAAAATTTCCCAATTCTATTCTTGTTATACACTTTCTTACGGTCAGCACAGTAAATGTGCAGATCTGCCTGAACTGTTACCAATTGTTTCTTGTAATACTTTATATAACTTATCAATGTCTATTGGTTTTGACAAATGACCATTCATACCACTTTCAATCGACTTCTTCATATCCTCATCAAAAGCATTTGCTGTCATAGCAATAATTGGAATACTCCGCGAATCTGCCTTTCCTAACGTACGGATTCTTTTTGTTGCCTCCAATCCGTCCATAACAGGCATACGGATGTCCATAAGAATCGCATCATAGTATCCCTGCCCTCTATCTTCAAACATTTGTATTGCCTCTTCTCCGTTATCTGCAAGTTCCACCTCAACACCTGCCATTTCAAGAACTGTCTGTGCAATCTCTGCATTAATCGGATTATCTTCTACAACAAGTAAACGATTGCCTTCTAAAGAATAAGCCTCCTTCTCTTTCTTTTCAACCACATTGTATACTGGTGTATCCTCAGCCACATCAAATACAATAGAAAAGAAAAACTCAGACCCCTTACCTTCTTCACTGCGGACATTTAACTTTCCTCCCATTAATTTTACCAAATTACTGCTAATGGCAAGACCAAGCCCTGTACCGCCAAATCTTCTGGCAGTATTATTTTCCGCTTGTTCAAAAGCGTTAAAAATACGAGTCAGGTTATTCTCATTGATACCAATTCCTGTATCCTCTACACTAAAACGAATGGTCGCCATTCCTTCCTCCTGCATTACCTGCTCTACAGAAATCGTAATGGTTCCATGCTCCGGGGTAAATTTTAATGCATTTCCTACAATATTAATTAACACCTGGTTTAAACGAAGTTCATCGCCTATTAGCAGTTTATCCTGATATGCCCTTTTTACTTCTAGTGTGATAGATTTATTTTCTGCCTGCGCAGACATAAGTACCACTATTTCATCTACCAATGCGTCTAAATCAAAAGGCTCAAGACAAACATTCATACTTCCACTTTCAATTCTCGACATATCCAGAATATCATTTATTAGCGACACCAAATATTTTGTAGATGTACTAATTTTCCCCAGACATTCTGCTACTTTTTTATCATCTCCAATAACACTTTGTGCAATGGTTGTCATGCCCATAATTGCATTCATTGGTGTCCGGATCTCATGGGACATACGAGATAAAAACTCCGTTTTCGCCTTACTTGCAATATCTGCATTTGCCTTTGTAATGTGGGTAGAGATTATTTTAGAAATCTCCTTTAACTTGGTTCGGATATCTTCAGGCCAATTATACTTATCATCAGAATGCTCAAAAACAACAGCTCCTTTAAATTCTCCCTCCTCATAAATTGCACTATACAGCTGGTTACGCATTCTTGGTGCATTTCCTTCCAATTTTACACCATCTGTAAAGTCAGCTCTCCATTCATCTTTCATAACAAAGAGACCTTCCGAATCAAAACAACTAATCCATAACTCTCTCTCATCCTGGGATATTTCATACTTACAAATAGAATCATGAAATTCTTTTTTTGCAACCCACTCAAATGTAATGATATTACTTAAAAAATTAGCATCTGATTCAATAATACTGATTTTATTTAACTTTAGTTTTCTTCCTACTTTTCCAAGTAAAAGATTAATTGCACTCCGCATATCCTTTGTCTGCTCTAGTATAGAAAACGCAAAAGAAACAATATCCTCATTTCCTTTCTCGGAAGACATTTCATCAATTTCTGTATCTATATTTCCTTCTATATAGGGTTCTCCCTGCATCTCCAGAACCACCTTACTTGTTGGAGAATAACACAGCACATCATTTTTCCCATGGGTTTTCACATAAGCAAGCATACCATCTGCATATTGGAACAAAGTAAGATAATCCTTTGCCATTTTTGTAGAAACCATACCCACACTACAGGAAATAGTAATATTTTCCTTTTCGCCTACATATAAATTGGCAATTTTTTCATGAATACGTTTTCCGTATGTGGCTGTTTTTCCTTCCTCTGTGTTTTTCATAACAATCAAAAATTCATCTCCGCCATAGCGGACGGCAATATCATGTTGTCTGGTAGCTGCTTTAATCACTTCTGCTACTTCCTCTAAAATAGCATCCCCAAACATATATCCATAAGTATCATTAATCTTTTGGAAATTGTCCAGATCCAGCAAGATCAAAGTACCATCCTCATCATCACTTTTTTCCAATAAGTATTGGCGAATCAGTTTTTCTCCTACATTTCTAGTATATAATTGTGTAAGACGGTCACGCTGCACTACATCTAAAGCTGCCTTTTCTTTTTCTTTCTTTTCATTAATATTTGTTTTTTTACCTATAATTTTTACTAAAATTCCATTATCATAAATTGGAGTTCCTTCCATTGCAACCCAAATATACTCTACTTTCCCCTCTTCCTCATACCTTTCCCGAACCTCGATTGGCTCTGTATTTTCTCCCGTAATAAATTCCATATAACGTTCCAGAAATTCTCTATGACATATTTCCCCTTTTTGTAATCGATTTAAAAATCCTTTGGTAAGAATTGGTGTTGTCTTTGGATGTGCATATTTTCCAAAAGAACCATAGGAAATATAGGAATCACTTAATAAATCATACTCAAAAATCACATCTGATGAACTATCCAAAGCGATACGATAGCGTTCTTTTTCATGCTCTAGTTCATTCTCTAGCTGCTTTGCTCGGGTAATATCTGAAATAATCATTTGCAGCACTTCTTTTTGATCTTGATTTATAATACGAAGTGCACTGACGTGAAGCCAACGCATCTGTCCAAAATAATTAATATACCGATGTTCGTATTCACATATATCTTCACCATCAAGTAAGGCTTTCAAATGTTCTAATACAACCGGCCAATCTTCCACATATATAAAACGCTCCATACTATATCCATAGACTTCCACATATTCTTCTCTGGAACATCCATATATCTGAAACACTGCATCATTTGCACGAATCATACGAAGTGTATTTTCTACTAAGACACATTGTATCAAACCAGTCTGTATCTTGCTGTATAGCGTCTGCAAATAACTATTTTGCGTCTGCAAATCTGCAATATGTTTATCTGCAACGTATCCTTCCATAGCCATGTACAAAAATAATTCCAGTAATTTCCAATTTTCACCTTCCAGTTTCTTTGTACATACTACAAAAACTCCCCCAATCCGTTTTCCTCTCTGATTCATTAGATAACAATAGATGTATCCTTGTATATTAGGATTTGAGAGAATCTGCTCCTTTTTTTCTGTCATATCAACCAAAGAATTTCCTTCTGGTTCTTCTTTTTCTTGTATATGCAATTCACATTTCAATCTCTTTTTAAAACATTCATCCTCATAATCTTTTCCATACCACTCATATATCTTTTGATATCCCCCCCGATATACCTGATAGTCAAAGAACGCAATGGAGCGACAGGAGAATTGTTCTCCCATCCTTTCCATAACAAGCTGCGTTTTATCTTGTTCCTTATTTTTCCATATATCCATAATTTGAAACAAAAAGTTATTTTCCATCGACGTATTCATCTGCTACCCAACCTTATCTTTTTTGAATCTTTTATGCTTTCTCATCCCTCTTTACCATAGCATTCACAGTAACTCCAATTCCCATAATAACCCAGAATACAGGTGCCACTGTGATACTGGAATCGTTAGTCAAACCAGCAATCATATATCCAATACTTCCAACAAATACACCTACACCAACTTGTGATGCATAGCTATCAAATCTTTGTTTACTATACAAACGAAGACTTTGTATAAAATACATTCCATAAAATACTAAAACCGCCAACAAAGATACTACACCAGTCTGCACCCCAACCTGTAAGTACCAGCAGTGAGGTTTTGAAATAAGCTGGTTCTCATAACCATTGTTATATGCATTTACATAATCATGTTGTGGAAATACAATAGAAAATGTATCTGCACCCGAACCTAAAATCAAATATTTCTTTAATAACGGTATTGTTCTTGCCCAGATAAACCCACGCTTACTTGCAAACTCTTCATATCCATCAAATATAGCAGTATCTGCAGTTTCTATAACAGCTTCTCTTCCATAGTTATTAATATATTTATAACCATCTTCCCGTTTTATAAAATACCAAGATTTCCCATCTATATTAGCAGATAATGCATTTATTGGTGTCTGGTTTGCGTCCTTATCTAATATAGCTATTGACACAATAGAGAAGGAAATGTTTTGTAACCCTTCATCATTTACCAGCCAGCAAGAACGATCTTCCGCTAAATTTACTTCCAATGCACTTCCATCTTCTTTTGTAATTGCAAGGTTATTATAAAAAATATTACCAGCCTCATCCAGTGGGGCATCTACTGTCACAAAGTATCTTTGTTTATTATATACAATTTCAATATTTTCTTTCGTTGTGTCTATTGAAGCCAATGTTTTTTCTTCTGATTTCTCAATACGGAATGCATTGGCAATACTAGTGGAATAATTATGTCCATTGACCGTATCCACAATCAAAAACATCGCTATCGCACCAACCACTACAGGAAGTGTAATAAACCATTTCTTAATTACAGACTTTCTAAACAACACAAGTACAACCAGCCCTACAAATGCCAAAGAGACAATACCTGCTTTAAACTGTGCTGCAAACATACTAACCAGCATCGTCACTACAACTGCTGCATATAGAATCTTTTGAGGATTCACTCCTAATAAAAATACAAATTTTTTGAAATAATATCCAATACTTTTATTTCCTTGTGTTTCCAATTTCTTTAAATCATTCTGAAGATTTGCAAGAAATCCTTCTTTGCTTTTGCAGGTTCTGTTTGCAGGTGAAAGAAACAATAATGCTGCAAACAGTGGAGCCACTAATATACTATAAACACCTAAATAGTTAGGATTATAAAGAGTTACATAAGCACGACCTAAAGCAAAGTTAAAATCAATATTTTTAGCAGGCAGATCTTTCGATGCCATTAAATTTCTTCCAAAATCCGAACGGAACAAATCTAGTTTTAACCCCTGAAATGTTCCAATCAAACCAATAATTAAGGCTCCCACTGCCAAAACATTGATTAATGTATGAATATCCTTCTCACTATTAATGTACAAATATACAAAATATACCAGCAAGACATAGCCTATCAAACAAAAAACATTTTCAAATTGTTCATATATACCGCTCCAGCCATAACTGGAATATTTTGACAAAACAGTCGATAATAAACTTAATCCACCATATATAAATAGTGGTATAAAAATTGGTTCAAAACAGAATTTTCTTTTGGCATTAAAGAATGTTCCCGCAAAGCAAAGTATCATAATAAAAACAATACCAACAAAAATCCATTGTTTCCAGAACAAAAAGACATCCAAAAGTTCTGATATAGCCGAAAACCAGTCAAACTGGGAAAGTTTTGGATCATATTTAATTCCTCGTACTATCAAAGGCAAAATTGCAGCAACAAATCCTACTACAAAAAGGAAATAATTTTCCTTCCCATTCCCTGCATATCCGCTTTGATAATTTCCTTTTTTCTTAGTACTATTATTTGCACCACCACTAAAGCGTCCTGTGCTTTTTACTTCTGTTTCCTCTGTCTTTTGAAAACGATTTGCATTCTTATTTTTTTCTTCCATAAATCACTACTCCTATTATTTTTTCTTGTTTTAAGTATTTTACTCAAAGCCGTACTGTTAAAAATACCCATACTTTTTTATTTTACCACAATTCTTTTCGTTTTCCTATGTTTATTGTAATTTTTTTCATTTTTCAGTAGTCACTTGGTTACTGTTCACAGGTAGTACTTTGCACTTGCTGCAAAGTACGTAAGAATAGGTAGTGGTAGAGGAGAATCCAGCCTTTCGCCAAAAGCGAATTACAAATAGGCTGGATTCCGTTACAGTTTGCACCATAGGTGCGAACTGTTACTCGCTTTCTTTTTCCAGTTGTGGTATACTATATATAGACAAACTAAAAGACAGAAAGGGGATCTATTTATGAACAAAAAAACAATTTTAATCACAGGTTCCTCCAGAGGTATTGGAAAAGCCATTGCTATTAAATATGCAAAAAAAGGATACAATGTGGTAATCAATTGTAAAAATAACAAAGAACTTCTTGAAAATGTAAAGAAGGAAATCGAAGGATACCAAGTTTCTTGTCTGGCATTTACCGGAGATATGGGTGATTATGCAACCACCTGCCAATTATTTGACGAAATAAAAAAAATGTATGGTAAATTAGATATTCTTGTAAATAATGCAGGTATATCTCATGTAGGACTTCTTACAGATGTAACTCCAGAAGCTTGGAACACTATTATTAACAATAACCTGACATCTGTATTTAATTGCTGTAAACTGGCAGTTCCTGGTATGGTTCACCAGCAAGGCGGAAAGATTATCAATATTTCTTCTGTATGGGGTAATGTAGGGGCTTCTTGTGAAGTTGCCTATTCTACTACAAAAGGTGGTATTAATGCATTTACAAAAGCCCTTGCAAAAGAACTGGCTCCTAGCAACATACAGGTAAATGCTATTGCATGTGGTGCAATTGATACAGAAATGAATCACTTCCTTACAGATGAAGAATTAGTAGATTTGGTAGAAGATATCCCTGCTGGCCGTCTTGGAACGGCTGAAGAGGTAGCTGATTTTGTATATGCTCTTACTCATAAAAACCAATATTTGACAGGTCAGGTAATTGGACTTGATGGCGGCTGGATTTAAATCTAGAAAGGATAATTTTAACACATGAAAGAACAAAATCTCGAACAAATGCTTGCAAACTGTTATCAAAGCTGCGAGTTAGTAGAAAAGACAAACACCGGAATTATAGCGAATCTTTCTTTGAAAGATATGCTGCGGGTAGAATTTTTGAAATTTGCTGTTTTTTTAGCAGATACTACCAACGGAATTGATGATGACGAATTGAGCTGTATCAAAGATTCTCTTGGTTTTCAAATGAGTGCCTCTGCTATGAAACAATTTAAAAAAAATGAAGGAATTACGGAAAGTTTTGCAAAAGTGGTTCCCACAACACTAAAACATTTTGTTGTAGCTGATGCTAAGAAATCTGTTTCTAATGATCCGTTTCATCATCAAAAGGCACAGATTCTTACAGATACTTACAAATTGTTTGGACAGGCAATCCTATCCTGCCATCAGGATGAACAAGCAGATGCTGCTTCCATTGCCTCCTACACTATGTTCATGAAAACTTTAGAGGATTTTTTGAAAGAATATGGTTTGTTCCGTACTTCCAGAGACAAACTTTTTGGAACAGCTTCACCTTATACCGTTTCCAAAGTAGATATGGATAATGCTGAAAATGTAGAAAAAATCTTGGAAGATTTGAATGGACTTATTGGTCTTGCCGAAGTAAAAGAAGAAGTAAACCGTATGGTAAATCTTCTTCGTGTCCAAAAGCTTCGTGCAGACAGAGGATTAAAAAATGGTGCTTCTTCTAAACATCTTGTTTTTTCTGGTAATCCAGGTACTGGTAAAACTACTGTTGCCCGAATGCTTGGAAAAATTTACCAAAGTCTTGGTGTACTATCCTCTGGACAACTTGTGGAAGTAGACCGCTCTAATTTGGTAAGTGGCTATATAGGGCAGACTGCCACAAAAACCCAAGAGGTGATTGATCAGGCAATGGGCGGTATTCTGTTTATTGATGAAGCTTATACCTTAACTACAAACAAAGGAGAAAATGATTTTGGTCAGGAGGCGGTTGATACTTTACTAAAAGCAATGGAAGATTCCAGAGATGATTTTATGGTTATTGTTGCTGGTTATCCTGAACCTATGGAAAATTTTTTAGCATCCAATCCTGGATTAAAATCCCGTTTCCCAAAGTTTATACACTTTGCAGACTACACATCAGAAGAATTACTGGATATTTTAAAAGCTTTATGTGAACAGCAGCAATACCATTTTTCTAAAGAAGCATTAGAGCATGCGAAAGACATCTTCCAAGAGTGGATTATGAATAAACCAGAAAACTTTGCAAATGCCAGAGAGGTTCGGAATTTCTTTGAACAAGCTGTTGCAAATCATGCCAGCCGTGTGGTGAACATAAAAGAAACAACAGACGAATTGTTATCCTGCATAGAAGTTCAAGACTTAAATTTATCCTAACAAAATTTGTAACAGTTCATATATGTCATTTATATTTTTGTAAAATTTAAATCTTCTTACGAAACACGCAGTAAATGCGTGTTTCTATTTGAATAATTACATATTTTCTTAAAATAATACGGTATCAAAAATGAATTTTTGATACCGTATTTTAATTATATAGTCATCATCACTTAAATATTAATATTTTCCAGTACACGCTGTGTATCTGCCACTGTTCTTTTTTCATTCTCTAAAGCAAGATAATATGCCTTTTCTTCAGCTTGCTCTCTTGTGTTATCCTGCACTTTCTCCAAAGCTTCTGTTTGTTTTGCATTGGATATACTTTGTTCAGATTGGTTAAGTTCTAAAACAACTCCATCGCCTGCTACTTTCTTTGCTTGCTCATCTAATATCTCTTGTGCCTGCTGGTTCTCTGCAACGTGTGCTTCTCTCATTTTCACGTCGCTTAGGCGAACTGCAACATTTTCTAAGCGGTTATCCCCAACCATAATGTTCATGCAAANCACCTCTTTTCCTATCGGACTACTTATCTGTACATTGCACAAAAAATATTACAGTTCACACCTACGGTGCAAACTGTAACGGAATCCAGCCTATTTGTAATTTGCCTTTGGCAAAAGGCTGGATTCTTGGCTATTCTATGTTCTTGGCACATAGCTTGACAGCAAGTGTCAAGCTTGTGAGTGAACAGTAACAAAAAAATCTCAAGTCTACCTATAATCTTATATATATTATATCACTTTTTATTTATTTTTACAATATTCCTCTGCCAATTTTTTGAAGGCTGGAAGAGCATTTTCAATTTGTTCTGTTGATACACAATAAGAAACACGAACATATCCCTTACATCCAAAATCATCACCTGGTACTAATAACAATTCATATTTCTTTGCTTTTTCACAAAAGGCATTGGCATCTTCTTCTAAAGCCTTTACAAATAGATAAAAAGCACCATCTGGTTTTGCACAGGAGTACCCACATTCTGTTAGTCCAGCTAAAAGTATATCCCGATTCTTCTTATATACAGAAATATCTCCAGTCTGCCCAATACATCTTGCAACAACCCGTTGAAATAAACTTGGTGCACACACATATCCTAATGCTCTTCCTGCCCCACAAACTGCAGCATACACATCTTTTGCCTGCTTCATTTGATTGGATACCAGAATATATCCGATTCGTTCTCCTGGAAGTGAAAGTGACTTACTAAAAGAATAACATACTAGTGTATTCTCATAATAATGAAGCAAATAAGGTACTTTCACATCATCATATACCAACTCCCGGTATGGTTCATCAGAAATCAGAAAAATTTCATGTCCATACTCCTCCTGTTTTTCTTTCATTACCTTACAAATATTTACAATCGTTTCCTCACGAAGTACTACTCCTGAAGGATTATTCGGTGAATTTAAAATAACTGCTTTGGTTTTTGGTGTAATTGCCTTTTTAAATGCTTCCACCTCAACTTGAAAATCTTCTGCTCTGGAAGCTACTGTCACAAGAGATGCTCCTGCTTTTTCCACAAATACCCGGTATTCTGGAAAGAATGGTGTAAATGTAATAATTTCATCTCCAGAAACAGAAATAGCATGAAGACTTATGGTCAAAGAAGCCGCTGCTCCTACTGTCACATAAATATCATCTGCTGATACATTTGTGCTTTGGGTTTTATTGATATACTCTGCAATGGTCTTTCTTACTTCAAAATCTCCCTGGGCAGAGGTATATCCATGAAGTACAGTAGACGGTTCTTCCTTTAAAATATCACAAATTGCCTGATTTACACTATCTGGAGCTGGAACACTGGGATTTCCCAGACTAAAATCGAATACCTTATCCGCTCCTATCTCTTGCTTTCTTTTATTTCCATATTCAAATATTTCCCGAATTACAGACCGTGTTTTTCCAAGTTCCATCATTTTCTCTGAAATCATGTTTTGTCCTTCTTTCTTTTCAAAATAGTAACTGTTCAGAACCATGAACAGTTACTCAAAATAAACTTACATGTCACCTTTGGTGTTACTACTTTCTTTTCAATAATTCTTTTGTAAACATTTCATAATCTTTGGAAGTTGTACATTTTGGTGCATAATCTAAAAGCATTTTTTTCTTTGCTTGTGCTTCTTTCGTCTTTACACACTCACGGATAACCGTATCAAACATCTTTGTTTCCATCTGCTCTGCCAAATCTTCTAAATATTCCTGCATTTCCTTTTCCAATTTTGATCTGCCGGAAAACTTAATTAACAAAAGCCCGGCAATGGATATCTGCGGATTTTGTCTTCTTTGTACTGCTTTTATTGTATCATGAAGCTGTAATAATCCCTGTAATGCATACTGGTCGGCTGTTACCGGAATTACCACTTTATCTGCTGCAATTAGACAATTATACAAAATCACATTCATGGAGGGTGCTGTATCAATCACCACATAATCATATCCTTCTAATCCATCTATGGCATCCTTTAAACGGTACAACCCTTCAATATCGCCATCTAACATTTTCTCTGCTTTGGTAAGAAGAGGATCTGATGCAACAATATCTCCATTTGGCATGTGTTGAATTGCCTCTGCTAATGGCAATTTGTCAGAATCTACCATAACATCATATAAAGTAGCAGTATCTTCAATGACTGCCTCATAAGTATGGGTACTATTTCCTTGTGGATCTGCATCAATGAGCAATGTTTTCTTTTTCTTTCCCAATATTCCCGCTAAGGTAGTAGCTGTAGTTGTCTTTCCAATTCCACCTTTTTGGTTCGCTATTACAAATGTAATTGCCATATCTTTCGTTCCTCCTGGTTCTATAGTTGTTACTGTTCACACCTCAATGTCATTTAGTTAAGCCATGGGGTTAGATTTTGGAATAGGGTCTAACCCCAATTTTTTTTTGCAAAAATTTCCCCCTGAGGGGTTGACACAATACGGAAA
>JAAVHR010000055.1 GCA_014799595.1 Clostridiales bacterium
AAACACGCATTTACTGCGTGTTTCGTAAGAAGATTTAAATTTTACAGTGTTTAAGCCCCTTCGCCGAAGGCGAATTATTATGGGCTTAAACGTAACTGTTCATGGTTCTGAACAGTTACTATTCTGGCACTTTATGAATGAACCCGGCTGAACTGTTACATTTTTTTATTTCCGTTTTTTATAATAAGTTTTTCCTATGTGTACTAGTACCATAAGGATAATACTTCCCGCTGCAAGTGGCCAATCATATACACAACGCCCCATAATAGCTAAAGCTATGCAAAAAATACTCATTACACTTAAGAAAACAATACGAATCTTTTTACTTTCCACTGCTAAGAGCCATGTAATTCCAATGATTATCATAGATATATCAAACCAATGCCATACACAAAAGTCACCACTTGTCATCTGTCTCCAATAATTGGGCTGTGCTGTTGGAACTATAGTAGGTGTTGCTTCTACTGTTAGCAAATTATATCCAATGGCACACATAGCAGATCCACTCACTGAAGTTGTTATAGTTTCTAAATAATTATCTTCATCTTCTGTTATACTATATTCTCCATTTCTAAATTGAAGCAAATAATAGCCTTTCGCCTCTGGAATTTGAGAAATCTTTGGTATATCAATATAAAATTTAATGTCATTATTTAGCTTTTTTATCTTTTCCCATTTTCCTTCTTCATTTTTCTTTGCTATATTTATCTTAATATAACTGCCAATCTGAAATCCCTTATATAGCTTTGTATATTCTTCTGTTGCCTGTTCCATAAGCTCGTACTGTTTATCTGTCAATCCTTCTGCTACCATCTGCTTCATAACAACACGTATTTCCTTATTCATTCCGGCTTCTAATTCAGCTTTTTCTGATTCTGATAAACAAGCATCTAACAACTGCTGACTGGAAACAATTCCTGAATTATTCATAGAAGTTGCTATTACTCCATTTGTTGTTACATCTAAATCTTCTTTTACCAGCTCTACAGAAAGACATCCATTTCCATAAGAATAATAAGAACTATATAAAATTTCTTCATCTTTAAATTCTGTTGTATATGCTGATTCTTCTTCTGTACCTTGTGTCCCTTCTATATCCTCACCTTGCCATTCTGTATCCATACCAGAACCAGTTGATTCTGGTGTAGTATATTGTGTCAATCCTATTGGTTCTTTTACATAAAGTTCATCATTCTGATTCATTGTTTCTGCACTTGATCCTAACAGTGCAAAAAAAAGTGCTGTGGTTATTACAACAGTCTTTGCTTTATTTATCTTGTTCTTCATCTGTATATCTCTCCTTTTTTCCTATCTTTTTCTTATTATAGTCTGTCCAATCTAATATTATAACATATTTTATATATTTTACTCAAGTGCTTTGTTTTTATGATTGGCATTTTTATAAATTACATGCTATACTTACTATTACAATAAACTTTATAAGGAGAGAAGAAATATTATGAAATACCAATCTGTAGATTCTTTAGAACATTTTTCTTTTGATCAAGCTGCTATTTTTGATGTGGATTACACTTCTTCACATCTAAAATTACAACTGGCTAATGTCACCATTTTATCTTCTAATGAACACAACCAGGATATTATGGACATGCGTACCAATGACCTGATTTTAACTTTTGAAGAGCCAGCTATTCTTAATACTACAGAAGAAGGCTATAAGGTATACGATGCTAATGAACAATTACTAGAGGAAATTCCTGATAGAATCCTTTCTCAACAAGAATATATTTCAGTAATACAGGAACTTCCAGAATCCTTTATTTATTCTATTGATGTTATCTCTGCAAATCATTGCAATATATACATTGATGCATCAGATGATAAGAATGGATATTGTATAGAGCTAACCTTTCAGCACTCTGTTGCTCAATGGGATCGTTTTTTAAAAAAAGAATCTGTGTAACTAATCACTTTTGCAGGTTCTGAATAGTTACAAATTATGATATAAAAAACCATGATTTTGAAATTTCCAACAAAATCATGGTTTATTCTTTAATATACAGTTAATTTTACACTGGCTTTTACTTTTCCAATATAAGCTGTTATGGTTACTTTTCCTTTTTTCTTAGCAGAAACTTTTCCTTTGCTTGATACTGTAGCAATTTTTTTATTTGATGTTTTCCATTTGACCGTTCCACTTATATAACTTTTTTTAGCAGTTAATGTTTTTGTCTTTCCTTTTTTAATCTTTTTATTTCCTGCTGAAATACTGATCTTTGCTCCCTTCACATAAATATCAATTTCATCTTCTACTTTATATCCATCTGCCTGATAAGTAATATGCAAAGTAGTTTCTCCAACCCCACTTGCTGTTATAATTCCATTCGAAGAAATTCTTGCAACAGAGCTGTCTTCCATCCAATAAGTTATTTTAAATTTTCCACGAATCGCTTCGTCACAATAGTATAAAAGTTGTGTAGAATTATTCTTAGTTCCACCATAAATCAAATTCACTTTATTTATAGTAGGAGCAATTTCCCGAAGCATTTCATTCGTATTTCTTAGAATTGATTGAGTAGATACACCATCCCCTTTTTCTTCTGTCTTGTTTTCTGCAATTGTTGTGTCTGGTGCATTCGAAGGAGTTAAAACAGGCTCTTTTGTTTGCTCTACAATTGGTGCTTCTATTGTGGCAGAATTCATTTCGCCATTGCCTTTTTCTACAATAACTGGCAATTGGTAAGAAACACTTACACCATGAAAAGATAAAATAACCTTAATCTTTACTCTTCCTTCTGCCACTCCGGTTACCACTCCATACTTATCAACTACAGCAATTCCCTCGTTGGCACTTTCAAATTGATAGTCTAAATCTGAAATCGTAAATTCTTTATTCCATATAGCCTTTTTTTCTCCTGCTACATATTCCTGACAAGTAACAGACTGCATCTTTCCAACCATTGCATTTAAAAATTTCTCTTCTTTGTCCATAATCAAATGTGTATTAGAAAAACGATCTATAGTTAAATCAAAATAACAATGTCCTGTACATCCAGTATCATTCGAAAACTTTCCATTCATATACTTATTATCTGCGTCCCATGTACGATCATAAATAACCCATCTTCCATTTACATAAGATTCGTTCCATGCATGGTTGCTCTGGTTTGAAGACAAAATATCCTCTGTCCACACTTCACTGGTTCCTACACCCATGGCATATCCATTTGTCACTTTTGTTGGAATTCCCAAAGAGCGCAGAAAAGCCGCTGCCAAATCTGCAAATCCCTGACATACACTTTTCTTAGATTCTAATACATCAGATGCAACATATTCGATTGGTGATTTTTGATATAGTCCATCATAATCATACCATATATTGTCTGCTATCCAATCATGTACCGCTTTCACTTTTTCATAATCATCTGTAATTCCCTTTGTAATTTCCAATGCTTTCTTTTTAATCACTGGATTATCACAATCTACAAAACTGTCTGGCTCTAAATAATATTCTAATGCCTGACTGCTGCTGGCACGTCCTCTATAAATCTCCAAATTGTTTTGATAAGTTTCTGGTTGCATAAAAACTATCTTGTTTCCAATTTTCTTAATCTTAATTCCATTTTTCTTCAACCAATAACTCTTAAATTTTGTTCCGCTGCTATCCAGATAATACAATTGCACATAATATATGCCATCGGCAACACCTGACAAGCTATATGTTGTTTTGGAACTGACTTTCAACTGTTTCTTATTTATTGTCTCTCCATTACTATCCCCATACAAAGATACTAGAATCATTTTTTGAAATCCAGTTTCATCTGGCAAATCTTCAAAAACAATACTCTCATTTTTTATAGATAGAGTAATATTTGTTACTTTATCGTAAGATGTTGATATACTAATATCACTTCCTACTTCTGCCGCATATATTAGTTTGTTTTCTCCTATATTCCCTGTGTTGGCTACCAAAGAAAACACTAATGCAGCAGTTACCACTCTTCTCCATATCTTCTTCATAAAACATCCCTGCCTTTATAATTTTAGAGTATAATTTTAGAGGTAACCTTTTTTATTCCCTCTTTTTCAACTAGTATATCACACCTTTATTTGTTTATGCAACATAAAAGTTACAATTTGTGTATTTTTTTACAAGGTACACAAAAAATGTAACCACAATTTAAAAAAGATGGTAACTATTCAGCAAGGTTCCCTAAAAAGAGTGAATGTATATATAAGCTTAACATTTAATTTTTTTATAATTTTCTGATTTCCTATCTAAAAATCCACCTGGCATCTTCTCTGCACAACTATCTAACAGGTTGTAAAAAGGAAACATCCGGCTCTCCTCCTCTGTTTTATGAAACAACTGAAACATGTAATTTTGGAAAGATGCATTCCTTGCCAGACTTTGTATGGAAAATTCAAATAACATATATTCCTCTGTAGAAATCACATGATTTTCTTCCAAGTAACATATATAATTATAAAAGCTTAGTACATGAAAGACTTCCCTTTGCAATTCCATATCTTCGAAAAATCCATCTTTATACCACTCTTCCCCACCTTCTATTTTTTTGACAAACGATTGGATTTCTGCATCTGTACGCATTTTATCCAGCAATCTGGCAATAAACTCTGCCCGTTGAAGTTTGCTCTGTTTCCTCCACTTGACAAAAAGCAACACTGTCATTACTATTGCAAGAATAAAAAAACCAAACAGCACATAATCTATGCCCTGTAATCCAAATACCAGCCATTCAAAAAAGTGTTTTATCCAACGCATATCTTCTTCTCCTCTTTAAAATTAATTTTCAATAATTTCCCTAATTTGATGATTCACATAAGCAACATCTGCTTCCAAGTCTTTTGCTGACATACGGATAGCACCCTGTTGCAAAATTATCATTTGCTCCATTGCATCTGAGGTAGCCACAATCACTCTATGTTTTTTTGCAATCTCATGGGTTGTCTTCTCTATATACATATCTGCNGTCTCGGCTTCTTTGGTAAANACCACATAAATATTATTATATTTATAGGAATTCCCCNTATTCCCTTTCACCTTGTAAGCNTCAAATANAACAATAATNGTCTGTTTTTTATACCCCTGATAATTACAAAGCTGTTCCAGCAAACTATTTCTTGCAGCATCCAGACTAACTTTTGCTAATTCTTTTAACTCTTTCCATGCAAAAAGAATATTGTAACCATCTACAAGCAAAAATTCTTTTTTAGGAATAGGAGGTTGCTTGGCATATTTGGGATCTGCATCTTGGGATTTTATTTTNTTCTTCTTTNTCTCNTTTTCTTCTCCATAGGTTACATTTCCATAATCGTCANATCGTTTCCAATTTTCNCCAAATTCCCGAATCATGATTTTTTCTAATGCAGCTTCNTCTTGCTCTATACTGTTATAATGATGCTGGGTTTTTATGCTTGTATGTTCTACATNATCTACATTNTNCATTAAAATAGANCTTTCCACATGCATATAGTCCCGGACTTCATTCCATNTNACNATAAATCCCGCACCATGGGCACAAAACACAGANGATGTAGGATTCTCTATATCCTGCTCACTATCATAACCAATGGCTTCTACTACTTCNTCTGGGTTGTGGCAAGGTTCATATCCCTTTAATTCACAAAACAGNCTTCCTTTTCCATGNGTATAGGATTGTACTTCCTGTATATAATCCTGCATAGCAGATACTGGNGCACTNCCTTTTAAAACACTCATTTCCCCTTCTGTCTCTGGTTCTTGAAAAGTTCCATATCTTCTTTGAATGTCNGACATNGCCCTTCCAATACAATGAGTTGGCACTTCCAAAGAAAATGCATAATANGGCTCTAATAAGATACTTTCTGCCATCTTTAAACCTTGCCTTACTGCACGGTAAGTAGCCTGTCTAAAGTCACCACCTTCTGTATGCTTCTGATGTGCCCGTCCAGCCACCAGTGTAATCCGCATATCNGTAATTGGTGAATTAGTCAGNACACCAAGATGTTCTTTTTCCTCTAAATGNGTAAGAATCAATCTCTGCCAATTCTTATCCANTATATCTTCACTACAATTTGNAGCAAACTGCAGCCCACTTCCTTGCTCCATAGNTTCTAACAGTAGATGGACTTCGGCATAATGGCGGAGTGGTTCAAAATGCCCAACACCTTCTACTTTATTTCTAATAGTTTCTTTATAAACAATACTTCCCTTTCCAAANTTTACCAAAACNNGATATCGTTCCTGAATAAGATTCTGTAANACTTCAATCTGTACTTCTCCCATCANTTGTACAGAAATTTCTTTGTTCTGCTCATTCCAAAGTAAATGTAATTTCGGTTCCTCTTCTTCTAATTCCTTTAAAAGNGGATACATTGTTCTAGGGCTGCAATCCTCAGGTAAAATCACCTGATAGGTAAGCACCGGCTCNAATACCGAAGTCATTTTCCTACATTCATTTCCAAGGCACTCTCCNGGAAAAGTATNATGTAGTCCGCTGACTGCACATACCATTCCTGCTTCTACTTCTTGTACATTCTCATACTTTGCACCAGAATACATTCTTATCTGATTCACTTTTTCCGTCCAAATTTCACCTTGTTCCATACCTAATGNAATCTGTTTNTCATTCGTTACCAATTGTTTCATGGTAAGNGTTCCACCAGTAACCTTAAGATAGGTCAANCGTTTATTTTGTTCATCNCTTGCAATCTTATACACCCTCGCNCCAAATTCNTTTGGATATTCTATATTTTTTGCATAANGCAAAAANGCTGTATAAAACTCTCTTATACCTTCCATTCGCAATGCTGANCCAAAAAAACAAGGAAATATTTTTCTTCTGCTAATCATACCACTAATTTCATTTTCCTCAATGNTTCCATTCTCCATATATNTCTCCAGAAGACTTTCCTCACATACGGCAATATTCTCAAAGAATTCTTCTCCTATATCATCTGAAAAATCTATACAATTTTCAGATAACTTTCTTTGAAGTTCCAAAAGAATTTTTTCTTTATCACTACNCTCCAAATCCATTTTATTCACAAATAAAAATACTGGTACATTATTTCTCTCCANTAATTTCCACAATGTTTCTGTATGTCCTTGCACTCCGTCACTTCCACTTATCACTAAAATAGCATAATCCAATATTTGCAAAGTTCTCTCCATCTCTGCCGAAAAATCCACATGTCCTGGTGTATCCAAAAGTGCTAATTCTATACCTTCGCCCTTTAAAATTGCCTGCTTAGAGAAAATAGTAATTCCACGTTCTCTTTCTATATGATGAGTATCTAAATAGGTATCTTTATAATCGACCCTGCCCATTTTTCGTATTCCACCGCTTAAGTACAATAAAGCTTCTGACAGCGTTGTCTTTCCCGCATCTACATGAGCAACTATGCCAAAACAAAATCTTTTTACTCCTTCCATTCACTTGTCACCTTTTCCTCTGTTTCCTGCCTTTTTTTTGGTTCTGTGGTAATAATGATTCTATCCTTTGCTTTCTTTCGATTCCTCAAAGCAACAAAAACCATACTAAGAAGCACGTTTAGAAAACACAACAAAATATTGATAAGACCAGGTCTTGATACCAAATCCCCACTTATCTGTTCTGCTAGAAGCATTGGTACAACTACAAGCAAAAACAAACTAATAGAATTATATGCCACCAAATATCCTAGAGGATACTGTCTTCTCTCTACGGTTCTCTCAATCGTCCGTTCTACAATCCTATCTACTTCCACTTTTTTCTCAATAACCTGAATGTTATCTTCTATCTGATAAATACATTTTTTCCATTTATTATAATTCCTATCACTTCGGCTATTTTGCCAAAAATCCACTAAAACAGTTCCTAACAACAATTCTGCTCCCTGTGTTTTGATCACAAACACAATATCTTTTAACATGTTTTGAAAATTCTCACCATCTAATTCAAAATTTATAGGACAGTAAATAAAACGTAATTCCTGTGTAACTGGTTCCACATAAATATGATGCAGTTCCGTTACCAAATTTCCAGCAAGCAACCCAGCTTCTGTTACCCTCTCAAAACTATTTATACATGACAAAAATACTCCTTTTGTTTCCTCTAAATCAAGAATTTTTTTATTCAAATATTCTACCAAAGGAATATAATTCCCTATATAATACAACATCCCTTGTTTTACATCTTTATCTCTTTGAAAAGGTAAAATACATTCCAAAAGTTTCATATCTCCTATTGTTTTTTCATTTACCATTCCCTCTTGATCAAAGGTTACTCTCAGATATCCATTACCAATATTCTCTATCTTCATGGAACTCCTCCTAACTTATCTTATGTCAATGAACTCCTTGTTGTCTGTTTTGACAACAAAGAAAAGAGTGTTACTGTTCACTCACAAGCTTGACACTTGCTGTCAAGCTATGTGCCAAGAATGTAAAACGACCAAGAATCCAGCCTTTCGCCGAAGGCGAACTTTAAATAGGCTGGATTCTGTTACTGTTTGCACCGTAGGTGTGAACAGTAACAAAAGAGTATTATTCCAATTCCTATCCCTATTCCATCAATGACCACATCACGAAACTGCCCAGAACGTTCTGGTACAAATTTCTGATGAATCTCATCTATAGATGCATATAAAATACAAAATAAACAAGTAATCCTACAAATCTTTTTATTACTATTTAAATATAGTAATAAAGGAAATGCCATTGTTAGTGTAAAAATCATATATTCCGTGATATGTGCTAATTTACGGATTGGTGTATGTATTCTTTCTTCCCAAATTTGCTGTTCCTGCTCACTAAGAGTTACACCTGTTATCTCCTCCACATAATCAATAATATGGCTTACGATTCCTTGGCTTTGCCCAGAAGATATTTCTCCAGTATTTGATGAAAAACCCCAAATAATACACATCATGCCAATCATTGGCACAAATGCCACTAACCTGATTATTTTTTTCATCTGTCACTCCTTATTTTTCTATATATTCACCCTTTTTAGGTAGAACCTTGCACTGTTACTTATTTTTTCACAGTAACTTTTACCTTTGCTGTAATCTTTCCTTTTTTTGCAATAACCCAAAGTTTTCCCGGCTTCTTTCCTTTTAGTTTTCCACTTTTTGTCCCTATACTTGCTATTTTTTTATTAGAAACAGTCCAACGAATGCTTCCTGTTGTACCATACAGTTTTGCCTTCATATTTAAAGTTTTTCCTACACGTACAGATCGTTTTGTAGAAGTAATTTTCAAATATGGTGCTTTTACAGTCACACTGCACTTTGCCATCACAGTCTTATCTTCTAAATATGCATATATAATAGTAGTTCCTGCTCTCACAGAAGTAATGACACCATCTTTTACTGTTGCCACAGAAGGTTTGCTGCTTGTCCAGGTAATTTTCGGATTTGTTGCTGTTGGTGGTGTAATGACAGCAGTTAATTTGATTTTTTTTCCATATCCGGTCAAATTACATTTGCTTTTATTTAACTTTACTTCTTGTACTGGAACATAAACAGAAACTTCCAAAACACTATCTTCTTCTGGTGTAATCACATAAGAAGTCTCCTGTCCTCCCCTTCCACTAAAGTACAATTTTTCACCATTTAACATTGTCTGAATTTGCAACAATTCCCCTTGGCTATAATCTGGAATGATTTTCACCATTAAGGCAGTTCCAGTAGTAACAGCTATGCCTTTTTCTTTTTGCGGGTCATTCCTCAAATCTATATTGTGATTTGTAAGAGTGCTTCCACTTGTTACAACCACTCCTTGATTGAGAATGATCACTTTCGCCCCTTCTATTTTTCCTAATCCTACTTTGCAGGAAGGCTTTTCTTTTGCTTCCCCCATCTTTTCATAAGAATAAGTTTCACTTATACATGTATTTACCAGATAACTCCATTCCCCCACTTTTGGTGTTACTTCATAAGTATTCGGAAATGGAATATGATTTTTTCCAAATACGGTATCTGCAAGATTGAAATAACGGTAATTCTTTCGATCATTACTATCGTTCCATGTCAAATCTACATTATACCATTCTCCATCAATTTTCACCTGATTCCATGCATGCCCTTGTCCATTACCATTTCCAACCACATATACATTTTCGATCCCTGCTGCATTCAACAAAAGCTGAAAAGCTTTGGCATAACCTTCACAAACAGCACTATAATATTCTTTAGAAAATATACCTTCTATTGTATGTGCCCATCGTTCCTGCTGGGCAGCATGTTTCTCATCATAAGCATAGGTCACTTGGCTGGCTATGGCATCATGCAGTATTAATTCTTTCTCATAGTCGCTGGAAATCCCTACGATCAAATCCATATATTTCTCAATTTCCTGCTCTATCTCTTCCCGTAATTTTGCACGCTTTGCACCATCTATATATTCTTGGTGACAGGCAAGAGTTACACGGGTAACTTTTGCATCTTTATCTGAAGATTCCAAATAATAGGTATATCCTTGAGACCAAAAGTATTCTGGATGGTCATAAATAAGAGACACCACTGCTTCTCCAATTGTAGAGGAAGTTATCATCTTTTCCATATCAACAGCTATGGCTATATACTTTTTATTTCCTTGCACTGTATTAGAAGAGGACGAAACCTCTATTGCATCCATATTAGAATGATGAAAAGCTTCGGCTGCTTCTTCTAAAAGCTTATATGCCTTTCTTTGTTCTTCGTATGCTAAAGTATAATATCCATATTTTCCACTATAAGTGTTAGTCGTAACTGCTTTTCCTGATACCTTTTTCTTCGGAACATAAACAGGAATCCTCTCATCCCACTGGTCATCCGGCAAACTTTCTCCTTGAAAAGAATGTATCTCATTTTCATTCTCACTAGGATAAGCAGCGAGAATAGAATCTGTATGTAAGAAAATCGTTATCATTCCTATGATTACAAACACCATTTCCATTCTTAATATCCTACATTTTTTCATTCTATCCCCATCTTTCTTCTTTTATAAACTTATCGTAACTGTTCAGAACCATGAACAGTTACATTCTAAGCCTATGAAAATTCGCCTTCGGCGAAGGGCTTAGAATAATCAAAATTTACATTTTGCTACGTAAACACGCAGTTAAATGCGTGTTTCTACCCGAACAGTTACAACTTATCATTAATAAATAACTAATTTACTGTAAGAAATCCAATTTTATTAAATGGATATACACGAACCCAAGCTCTGCCAACAATCAAATCTTCTTTGATATTGCCAACTTCTTCATACCGGCTGTCTTGGCTTACTTCCCTGTTATCTCCAAGTACAAAATATTCATCCTCACCAAGCACAATCGGTTCTTCAGCCACTCCTTCAAAGGTAATCGGATCTTTTCCAAAATTTTCTTCTAATGGTTCCCCATTAATCAAAATTGTTTCTCCCACAATCTGTACAGTTTCTCCTGGCAGACCTATAATTCTTTTCACATAAAGGTCATACGCTTCTTCATCTTTTTTATTTTGATTATTATCATCGAAGAAATGATAGAATACTATAATATCAAAACGGTTTGGTTTTCCAAAACGGTAGGATACTTTTTCTACCATAATACTATCTTTATCTTGTAAGGTTGCCTCCATAGAAGGTCCACTCACCTCTGTACGCTGCACCACATACTTTGGAATTACAAAAAGACATACCAATGCGATTATCACATATAACAATAACTCCGCAATACCATTTATAATTTTTTTGCCTGTAGATTTCTTCTGTTCTTCTGTTTTTTCAGTTTGTTCTGGTGATATGGAATTTTCATGCTTAGAAATTTCTTCTGTTTGCTGATTCCACTCCTCTTTCTTTTCTTCGCTCACGTTTTCTCTGCTCCTTCCTATTTCTTTCCATAAATGAAAGAAAACTACCAGTTGTATGTCTCTATTGCATCCAACTAGCAGTCCTTTCTAATCAGACCAATTTAGTCTATTCCTTATAGTTCAGCCTCTGGCTAAACTGCAGCTTGCATTATTCTCAATTATTCACGTCCTATATTGCAGACCGCTACTACCGCAGCTAGGAGATACTTAACAGCATCACCTGTCTGCAATCATCGTCAATTGACCTATTAAGCATGACTAAGTCTTTATTTCTAAGCCTTCGGCTTACATAAGACTTAGTT